>JAGRHX010000917.1 GCA_020444775.1 Gammaproteobacteria bacterium | reverse complement strand
CCACCTCGACCAGCACCACCCCGGTCACCAGATAGGCCAGGTTGAGCGCGACCACGTTGATGATCGGCGCCCAGGCATTAGGCAGTGCGTGCCATAGGATGACCCTGTACGGCGGTGCGCCCTTGAGCCGTGCCATCTCGATGTACGGCGAGGCCAGCAGGTTGATGATCGCCGCGCGTGTCATGCGCATCATGTGAGCGACCACGACCAGGACCATGGTCAGGGCCGGCAGGAAGGTCCGGTGCAGCTTCTCGGCGATGCTCATGCCGTCGGTCAGCTTGGCGATCGCGGGGAAATACCCGGTACTCACCGCGAAATAGAGGATAAGCACGTAGCCCAGGAAGAACTCGGGTGAGGAAATCGAGCTCAACGTCAGCACGTTTGCGACGCGGTCGAACAACGAGTTTCGGAACAGCGCCGTCAGCACGCCGAGAAAGATCGCGAGGGGCACCGCAATCAAGGCCGCGTAGAGTGCCAGGAACAGTGTGTTGTAAAAGCGTGGTGCGATGGCCTCACTGACCGAGGTCTGGCTGATCAGGGATTCCCCGAAATCTCCGACAAGCGCCCCCTGCAGCCATTCTATGTACCGCACCGGCGCCGGCCGATCGAGTCCCATCTGCTCACGCATTGCGGCCAGGGTCTCTTCGGTGGCGCCCATGCCGAGCACCGCTTCAGCGATGTCCCCGGGCAGCATTTCGACTGCACCGAAGATGATGATGGAGACGACCAGCAGGGTTACCAGCCCAAGCCCAAGTCGTTTGAGCACAAGGCTCAGCAATCCGCCCATCGCATGCCTCCAAGCAACCTCGAGGCTGTTCTCAAGCGCAACCTCGAAGTTTGACGTTCATTCTGTTCGTTACTATGCAGTGCCGTCCGGAATACGATGACCACTGCTCGGTTCGCGGCCAGGGCACGAGCCGGGCGGCTCGTGAATGGCAATCGGTTCCGGGTGCTCGGGCGTGCGAAGGTCATCGTGTCGACTCGCAAACCGTGCCCGAGGCTGTCGTCGCGAACCGGTCCGGCCGGCGGCACTGCCGTCCGCCGGACCGGTGCGGCGGGATCAGCCTTCGAACCACCAACGGCTGGCGCCGCGCGCGCCGTCGATCTGCCAGGCACCGGACAGGTTCGGTCCGTGCTTGACGTTCTTGCGCCTTGCGTACACGAAGTTGGTGAACATCGGAATGATCGTGCCGCCATCGTCCCGCGCCAGCTCCTGCATCTCCCGATACATCGCCGTACGCTTGGGCTGGTCGAGCTCGGCCTTGGCTAGCAGCAGCAGCTCGTTGAAGCGCTTGTTCTGCCAATGGCTCTCGTTCCAGGCCGCATCGTCCTTGTAAGCCAGGGTGAACATCTGGTCGGGCGTCGGGCGGGCACCCCACTGCACCATGCAGAAGGGCTTCTTCAGCCAGACATCGGAGTAGTAACCGTCGTTCGGTTCACGTACCACGTTGATCTCGATGCCTGCTGCCTTGGCCTGCTCGGCGTACAGCACGCATAGATCGACCGCGCCGGAATAGACGCTGTCCGCGGTGGACAGGCTCACCTTGATGCTGTCATGCCCCGCCTTCTTCAGATGGAAGCGGGCCTTCTCGGGGTCATATTTGCGCTGCGGCAGATCGGCCCAGTAAGGCATGTTGGGAGAGACGTGCGCATCGTTGCCAGGAATGGCTGTACCAAAAGCGATCTTCTGGATGATCTCCTCGCGGTCGATGGCCAGTTTGAGGGCCAGACGAACGTCGACGTTGTCGAACGGCGCCACGTCACAGAACATCGGCATCGTGATGGCTGCACCGCTGGGCACGTTGTCGATCTCGACGTTGGCGTTGCGTTTGAGCAGGCTCAGCGTCTTCAGCTCGAGCTGTGTGATTGCGTCCACGTCGCCCGTCACCAACGCCGTCTGCCGCGCGTTGGGATCGTTCAGCACAGTCAGCTCCACGGCATCGAACCAGGCGCCTTCCAGGTGCCAGCCGTCATGCCGCACGAGCTCCGTGCTCACACCCGGTTGATGATTGACGATCTTGTACGGACCCGCGCCCAGCCCACTCTTCCAGTCGATGCTGCCATCCGAGTTGGCCGGGCAGATCGCCAGGTGATAGTCAGTCATCAGCCAGGGAAAATCCGCGTTACCGCGCGCCAGCTTGACGGTAATCGAATGCGTGTCGTTCTTGACGATATCGGTGACGTCCTTGAGCAAGGCCTTCGCCGCCGAGGTCGACTTCTCACCGCGATGATGATTGAGAGAGGCGATGGCATCGTCGGCGGTGAACGGTCTGCCATCGTGGAACGATGCATTCTTGTTCAGCTGGAAGGTCCACTGGGCAGCGTCATCCGACGCGCTCCAAGACTGGGCCATGTCCGGGCCGAGTTCGTTGGTTGGCGTGATCTGGGTCAGATAGCTGCGATAGGTGTGTGCGAGCTGAATCATCGAGAAGCTGAGATAGGTGCCCGGATCGTGCGTGTCCGAGGTGTTGCCGTCATGCGAACCCAGCCGGAAGGTGCCTCCGCGTTTTGGCGTCGCGGCAAGCACATTGCTGCTCCAAAGCGAGGATGCCGCGGTGGCGCTGAGCCCGGCCGCGATCGAGTAATGCATGAACTGTCGACGATCCAGACGACCGGACCGCGCATCGGCCTTTAGCCGTTCGAAAAGCTGCGTCAGGGACTTGTTGTACACGTTCTACTCCTCCTACAACGTTATGTGTTCGTGCGACGTTCGTATTGGTTTCGTATGCGTACCGGCTCATCGCGCGCCAGGATGCACCGGTGCCGGAATCGCTACGCCGAGCAGTGTCCGTAGGTGACGGACGTTCCATGCACCGTTGATGAGCCAAGCGCATCCCGTGGACCGGCCCGACCTCTGCGGGGGCCGACCAACGCGGTCTTCCAGTCGTCTCGTCGTCCGGTTTACGCGGTCTGGCTCTGCCAGGCTGTGATTTGAATAGTTATCGCCCATGGCACATCGAGGCGGCGCGACAGCACCACCGGACGCTGAGGTCCTTGAACCTCATCGGGCCTTTTTTTGATCAGCGCGGGCCAATCGTTCGCGGACCGTTCGCCTTCACGCACGGATCCGAGGAAACCAGACCGCCACGCATGCGGCAGGCTAAGGGTTCAGTTTGTCACTCAGGGTCGATCGTCAGCGAATCGACTCCGATACAGGAGGGATGTATGACAGGCCAGGGAGCGAAAGTAACAACGCCACAAGAGATCAGGAAGCGTATTGCCCGGAGCTTGCCAGGGCAGTACGTAGACCATTTCGCCTGATGACGTCGCAACAGCTTCACGAGTGGTGCATGAGCGAAGACCGCGCCCGCTCTACGTCTGAAATCGACGTGCAAGATCGGGCAGACCTTCCCCGCAAAACCACTCGAGAAAACTCAACATCAACATCTTCAACATCGAGTAAACATCGAGAACATCAACATCGAGCAGCATCCCGTCGACCCGTGCGGTTACGACCGTGAGTGCCGATAGCATAGAAAAATACGTGGTTATGTGCCGTCGGGCAACCCCAATGTCGTTTCGAGAACCCGCTCAGGAGTCGCACGCCGTCGGTATGACTACGCCCATCCGAACCTCGCGATAGCGCTCGATCGTGTCACCTACGCCTGTCACCAGTGCTCTGATGGTCATCACAAACTGACCCTCGCGAGTCGCCCGGCAGCTGTTGTAGAGTGCGTTGCGCCGCGCTGGCGCCAGCCTCTACATGCGCGGCTCGTCCCCCCAAGAGCGCGCTCGACGCGCACGCGGTTCGCCGCCACCCACCTGGGTCACCATGCGTCCACTGCCAGGAACCTCACTGCGTTCATGCACAGATCCTTGGGCCGCTGTTTCATGAGCACCTGTACCCGGAACCGACACCTGCTATTTCCATTTGAGCGTTGGAAGCGGCGATTCGCCCCACCTGCATCGCTGCTGGTATCGCTTCTGCTCATGCCGCTCATGCTCGCATCGGGCTTGACGCGTGCAGAGGAGAACGGCCCGATCGCGACACTGGTGCTGGACGTACGTAGCACTCGGGTGCTCCACGCGGTGAACGCCAATCGCCGGCACTACCCGGCCTCGCTCACCAAGCTCATGACCATCTACCTGGCGTTGGAAGCCATCCAGAACGGGCAACTGAGCTCGGCCCGGTCATTCGTCGTTTCCGAGAACGCGGCGGGCCAGCCGCCGACCCACTTCGGGCTGCAGAGCGGCGAATCGGTGGACGTGTGGACATTGCTACAGATGCTGGTCGTCGCCTCGGCCAACGACGCGGCGGTGGTGATCGCTGAAGGCATGGCCGGCAGCGAGCCGCGATTCGCACAGCGCATGAGCAAGGCGGCCCTCAAGCTGGGCATGACTCGGACCCGGTTCGCCAATGCGTCCGGACTACCGGCGGACAATCAGTACTCCACGGCGCACGACATGGCGATCCTGGCCCTCGCGCTGAAGAATGGTTTCGACTCGTCAGCAGCCTTGTTCACGACGACCGAGGTGACCTTCGCCGGGCGCCGACGGACCACGCACAACCGCTTCCTGACCAGTTATCAAGGTGCCAATGGCATGAAGACCGGTTTCACCTGTCGCGCTGGCTACAATCTGGTGGCAAGCGCGCGCCGTGGCGGTCGCGAGCTGCTCGGCGTGGTGCTGGGCGCCGCGACCCCGGATGATCGGGAACGAGGGATCTACACGCTGATGAACGAGGCGTTCATCGACCAGCGCTCCATCGACACCCTGCCCAGCCTCGCCCAGCTGGCCGGGAGCGAAGGACAGGGCGAGGCGCACCCTCTGGGTGACGCCACCCGAGCTCAGGCCTGTATTTACCCTACACCCGGCGGATGGAACATCCAGGTCGGCGTGGGTCGTACCCGCGGCGAAGCACTGAGCCTGAGCCGCCGCTTCATCAGTCAGCGGCGCAAGGAACTGGGTGGCGGCCGACCGATGTCCCTGCCACGCTTCACCGGCGTGCTGGTCCACCAGGCGTTGGTCACCCGCCTCACCCGCGAAGCGGCACAGCGCGCCTGCGAAGCCCATCGCCAGGGGGGACAGTACTGCGTGGTCATGGGGCCAAGGGCGCTCGAGCTGCAGCAGCGCAACGCCAGGCGTGCACAGCGAATGCGGGCACGACAACGACAATTGAAGCCGTGAGCACCGGCACCGCTGAAAGACTTCAGGCTGGGTTTCAGGCGGGCCGCGTCGCCCCACCAGTCGGTCGACCAGACGTGGCTGGATCGACGACTGTGCTCGACTCGGGAGCACTCAAGGAACGCGCCAGCGCCCAGCCGAAGACAGCGATCCCAAGCGTCGCCAGCCACCATTTCTGGCCGGCACCGAAGCTGAGATTGCTCAGCACCAGGTAAGCGCCGAGCATCCCCAGTCCGCTGGCACCGACCAGACGTTGGGTGCTCGTGCCGCCAATCAACCGCCAACACAGCGCCACGCTGGTGCCAAGCAGCCACAGGAACAACACGACACCCACCAGGCCGAGTTCGAACCAGAGCTGCAGTATGGTGTTGTGCGGGTGGGTGGGAAACTCGCGCGCGATTGCGGCGTTTCCGGTTTGCCGGGCCAGCGCCTGGTAGCGTTGCCGCTGCTCGGGCCCGGCGTTGGAGAAATGGCTGGCCCGCAAGCCATGGCCGAGCAAGGGCTTCCGCAAACTGGCCTCGGAAAAGTACTGCCAGATCACCAGACGGTGCGTCCAGCTCGCGGGAACCGTCAGTCCACGCTGCTGGAGCGCCGCCATCGTGTCCGCCCGCCCGAGCAGCAGGGGTGCGCTGAGGAACACCAGCGCGACCAGCCCTGCAAGCGCCAGAAGCACTGAACGTCGCCCCCACCAGCCGAGCACGAACAGTCCGCCACCGGCGAGCAGAGACAGGGTTGCCGCGCCAACCGGTGACAGACACGTCACCACTAGCGCCGCCGACCAGGCGGCGGCGGGCAGAAGCATGCGCCTTGCACCGACGGCGTTCGGCAGCTCTGCCAGCGCGCCCGGCGGTGCAGGTCTGGAGGCTGTGTCGAGGGCCGGCCGGGTGCCCGCCATCAGTACCACGGCAAGCGCCAACGCGGGCCACAGCAACAGCGGCAACATGGCCGCCGGATGGTTCAGATAGCGCAGCCCCGCGGCGCCCTCACCCTTGACCAACATGCCCAACCAACCGCTACTGAGCAGCTCGAACAGCAGCAGTATCGCAAGCAAGACGATGCCAAGGACATAACGGGCACCGAAGCGACGCTGCAGCAGGGATGGCATTCGCGTCGCGGCAACCGCCAGCAAGACCGAGGGCAGGATGATCAACAGATCCTCACCCAGCTCGACGAGTGCACCGGGCAGATCCTCGGCACGCAACGCAGCCACCGCCAGATAGACCAGAAAGACTCCGAGCACCGGCAGACACCGTCCTGACCAGGCTCCGGATCTTGCCAGGGAACCGGATCGAGCGCCGATGACCGCCCCGTAAGATGAGTCTGAGAGTGCTCCGCAACCAGAAGATCTGGCAAGAATCATGATGCTGAGCAGACAGAGCACCAGCAGCTCGACGATATAGGCGCGGCTCGCAAAAACTGCAACCGGCCCCAGCGCGATGAGCGCAAGCGAGGTCAGCGCTCCGGGCAACCAAGCTGCTGGCATCAGTCGTTCGACTGCGTCGTCGAGCCGACACGGCTACAGCCGTGCCCGCTATCCGGACGATGCGCGACGCGCCTCGCCGGATCGATGTGGGTGATCCTCAATGGCCGGAACATGAATTGCGCGGTGGGGAACGAGACCTGAGATGCCAGGCGCGCGATTGTATTACAGCTCGACTCCAGCCGCTGCAGTGTATTGACCAATGTTGCCCGGTGAATGGCTCGACTCGCTGGATGGCCCCGCTTGCTCTGGTGGGATGGCCCCATCCCGGGTGAGTGGCCCCATCCCAGGCCTGCTCTGGTGGGTGGCCCCATCCCGGTGGCCCGGTGGGTGGCCCCATCCCATCCCTGGTGGGATGGCCCCATCCGATGGGTGGCCCCATCCCATCCCAGGTGGGTGGCCCCATCCCATCAGGTGGGTGGGTGGCCCCATCCCAGGTGGGTGGCCCCATCCCATCCATGGGTGGCTCCTGCCCACCGCACTCGGCTCAGGGCTGTCGCGCGACGGCCAGCCCCGTCCGCGGGCGCGCAGCGTCACCGCTCTCAGCGGCCTGGAAGTGCAGTGGCGCGTAGCTACGTCCCAGGGTCTTCAGCGGGCGGTCCGTGAGCAACAGCACGTCCTTGCGAGCCGTCGCCGCGCGCACCGCGCGGGCGCGCAGCGCCCCGTCCTCGGCGTATTCCACCAGCAGCACTGGCTTACCCGCCGCACGTAGACGGTCCAGGAATCCATTGACGTAGGCGAAGTGCTCGACCGGTTGTAGTTCGTCGCCACGCGTGTACAGGTCCTCCACGCCGATGGCGTCTATGGTCTGGACGTGGTCGTCGAACGCCAGCAGCTGCGAACCGTTCTGCGGTATCACCCAGAAATCAGGAACCTGTGCCCGCGCGTGGCGGGCGATGGCCGCGACCAGATCGACCATGTCGCGCCGAAAGCTCTGACCGGTGGCCGGGTTCACACGATCGTCGTGGTAGCTGCCATCGGGATCGCGTTCGAAGTTACTGAAGCCATCGACGATGTCCAGATAAACGCCGTCGAAGCCCTGCTCGACGATCTTCTCCAGATCCGAGAGCACGATGGACTGCCAGTCCGGATGCCAGTACTCGACCAGGTAGTTACCCGGCCAGTTCGGGTTCTCCTCAAGAACGAACCCGGGCCGACCGATATTCCACTCAGGTCCCCAATAATCCCGATAGCGCTCGGCCTCGCCGATGGAGAAGTAGGCGACCACACGCCGCCCCGGCATGCCGGCTCGAATCCGTTCCAGCTCCACCCGGCTCCAAGCACCGGCCACGCCCGCCGAGTAGCTACGGTCCAGGATCAGCAGCGCCCGCCCCGAGGCGGCCAGCAGACTGACGGCCTGGGTCCTGGACGTGGAGACCGCATCGGCCTGCAGCACATACCCGAAGGATTGCGGATAGGACATGGAGTCCGCCTCCAGAGCCGCCCGACCGGCCGCCGTCGTGAGCGACGGTCCACCGCCAATCAGCACCAACAAGGACAAGATGACATGCAATCTGCGGCGAGAACTCACGCCCCCGAAGCACCCGGCGAGCAAACTGCGCAGCAAGCCACTGAACACGGCAATGCCTCCGCTGAGAAGATTGAGAAGGGTCCCCTGCACCTGGACAAGCCCCTGGAGCGGATCCTGCACGTCGACGATGATGCCGACATACAGGACATCACCCGCCTGGCGCTGGAGACGATCGGCGGATTCGCGGTCGAATCGTGCGTGACCGGTGAGGAAGCCCTCGCCAGAGCGCCGCTGTTCAAGCCCGATCTGCTGCTGATGGACGTGCTGTTGCCAAAGCTGGACGGGCTCGACCTGTACCGCGCGCTCACGGCCCTGCCCGAGCTACAGGGCACTCCGGTCGTGTTCATGACATCGGCAGCCGACACCATAGATTTAGGCCGCTACCGTCAGATCGGCGCGATTGGCATCATCACCAAACCCTTCGACTTCACCACGCTTGGTGACCAGGTGCGCGATGTCTGGGCTCACGCCCAGGCCCGTCAGGCCGAAGGTCGCTGATTCTGTGTTGTTGTTGCGGCCCGGCCACCACCCGGCTCAGCGCGCCACCGCCGCGTTGTTCTTGACGAACGACTGGTAGGGCAGCTCTCCGACGTAGAAGCAGGTCACCAGATAGGTGGCAAGAAAGGTCACCAGCGCGGCGCAGAAGAAGCCGAACCCGTACCAGACGAAGCCCCACTGCAGTGACAGCCAGGTGAACAAGGCGTTGCAGACCAGGAACAGCAGCTGCAGCAGCAGCACCGGCATGCGCAGGTCGAAGTACGACAGCACGATGAACAGCACCAGCACCAGGACCTGGAACAGCGAGCCGAACACGCCCAGCCGAAACATCCCGATCTGCATGAAGTCCAGCCCCAACGCGGCAAAGATCTGTGGCGCAAGCAGGATGATGAAGCCGGCCATGGCACCCTGAAGCACCGCGAGGTTGCGGACCCCTTGCGCCAGCACCCGCACCAGCATCCGATGATTCTCCAGGATGTCATTGAGGTTGGCGTGGCGCTGGATGTCCCGGTAATACTTCAGATAAGCCTCGTAGAAGCTGGTCTCGATCACGACCATGAAGGCCGACATCGCCGGGACCACGGTCAGATGGGACAGGAACATCGCACTGTCATAGTGTGGGTATGAGATAAGCCCCGCATCGATTCTCTCGGCCTCGGGCGCCTGCCACATGATCCATTTGTCGACCCAGATCGCCACGTTGTAGACGAGGCCGCTCAGCGCCAACAAGCGGTAGACCCGAAAATTTCCCAGCACCCAACGCAGCTGGGTCGGCGGATATGGATACTCGGCGAGGATCTTCGCCATCAGCATCGCGAAGATCAGTCCGACGCCGGCATTGAATCCGAACAACATACCCACCGCGCCCCTTCGGGTCGAACCTCCGACGCGCCCCGACGGCCG
>JAGRHX010000916.1:5668-6893 GCA_020444775.1 Gammaproteobacteria bacterium | reverse complement strand
GGCCAGCAACGACGTGGCTTCCGACGGGGCGACCGACGGGGCGACTAACCAGGCGCCACCGGCCGCCGGTGGCGCCGAGTCGTCGATGTCGAGCAGCGACCAGGTCGAGCGGCGGTCGACGGACATTGTCCCGGCTGCCGGTGGTGGCGCCGCGGCGGCCGGTGGCCAGCCCGGCATTGCGGGATACTCGCCTATGGAGCTGCTTGGGGCCGCGGTGGTCGTGGTTCTGTTGCTGGCGTTGCTGGTCACCATGCTACTGCGCCGTCGCCCGGCGGATCCGGTCGTGCCCGGCGTGGTGCGTCCATCCGGCATGCCCGAAGCCTGGTTGCGCGATCTGGGCGGTGCCACCGGTCAGGAGCGTCACGATCTGGACAAAGCGTTCACGATCATCGGGCGCGTTCCGCCGGATTCACGCGAGGACGTCGGTGCCATCACCCTGCCGCTGTCCAGCGTCGGTCGCCGGCATGCAGCCATCGAATACAAGGACCACCGTCTGTGGCTGGTGGATCAGCAGAGCGCCAACGGCACTTTCATCAATGGCAAGCGTCTGGCCGACCAGCCCGTCCAGCTCAATCACGGTGACCGGGTGACCATTGCCAATACCGAGTTCGAGTTCGTGCTCGGGGCCCTGGAAGGTGCGGACAAGACCGTGATCATGAAGCCCGGCGACATTGCCCATCTGAACACGCAGCGCCTACGGGCCGGGGCTGGAGGCGGCGACGCAATCGGCGCGGCTGCCGTGGTGAGCGGTGGCCAGGCGGACGGCGCCGCACCCGATGGCACGAAGGAGGTGCCGCCCGTCTCAGGTCCGCCTGTCACAGGTCCGCCCGTCTCAGTTCCGCCGGTGGACGAGGATCCCGCGGCGCATGTGGCGACAGTGCGTAGCGCCTGGAAGGGACCAGGCCGTTTCGACGCCGATCAGACCTCCGAGGCGCGTCGCACGCCAAAGCGCAACACCAAGTCGAGCATCAGCCCGCACGATCGACTCCGGGCGCAGCTCGAGGCGGTGCCGTCGGACGAGACCTGGGATCCGACCGCGCCTGACGATGACGACGATGTCGAGCGCAATGAACAGACGCTGCCCTCTGCACGTGCCATTGCCAGCTCGCTCAACGAGTTCTTCGATGGCCAGGAGGACTCGCGCATTGACGCGGGCACCTCCAGCCTTGCATCGCTGGTCCGTAACAAGAACAAGCAGAATTCTTGAGTCTCGCCGTGTTGCGGG
>JAGRHX010000916.1:0-5648 GCA_020444775.1 Gammaproteobacteria bacterium | reverse complement strand
CCGGCGGCCTTGTCCGGTCAGTCGTCGTCCCTGAGTCCGAGCCGGATTTCGGTGGACGAGATGTCCTTTCGAAAATGCTGCTCGGGGATCGGCTCGAACAGATGACGGAAGGCGGGTGGGATCTCGATGTCGTGCAGATGCAGGAATCGTCCCTGCTCATCTGCCGTGCGACCAGCGACCAGGAATCTACAGCCGCGCTCGTCCAGATCGGCCAGCGATGACAGCATTGCTTCGCGATCGTCGCCGTAGAAGCGCGGTGACAACAATCGGGTCACGGTGTCCACACCGAGCACGAATATCGCATCTGGAAACAGCTCGGCCTTGTGATTGAACAGTGGTGCTGTCGTGAGCAGAACCGTGGCCAGCCCGCGAAACTGCTCGATGCGGCGCAACGTCTCGTGTGAGTCGATGGGGGCTTTGTCGGCGTTCACGAGGGGCAACTCGTACAACACCTCACGGCCGAGCAGCTGAGCGGCAGTCGCATGCATGCCCCGGTGACCCGAGTGCAAGGGATTGAACGAGCCGGAAAGCAAGGCCACGCCGCGTAGTTCCTCGCCGCTCCCGATCCGACCTTGCGGGTCTATGGATACCCAGGCCCGTTCTCCAGTGAGCAAAGACTCGATGTGTGCTTTCACGCTCGTTGTCCGAACTATCGTCAAGGCGGTGGGGATGATTGCGATCAGCTGATCATAGCCGTGTCGGGCGGCGTTCGGTCAGCCGGCCGGCCGATTTCCCTGGCGCCTCTCAGGGCGCCATCATGCAGACCGCTCTTCATCTGGGCGTGTCGAGTGCAGACAATCGTTTCGCGGACGGCGCTTCGGCTTGAAATTCTGGTGTGAATCTGTACGGTTCGGCCGGGCAGCCGACATTGCCGGCAGGGACCACCAGCGTGGAGCGGACATATTCATGTGGGGCGCGATTTCGAGCTGCTGGGCCTTGTTGCTTGGCCTGGGTGTGCTGATGATGGGGCACGGGCTGCAAGGGACTCTGCTCGGCGTCCGGGCGGCGGCGGAAGAATTCCCAACCGAGATAACGGGTCTGGTCATGACCGGCTATTTCGCCGGTTTCGTGCTGGGGTCGGTGCTGGTACCACGGCTGGTCAAGAATGTCGGCCACGTTCGGGTGTTCGCGGCGCTCGCCTCGCTGGCTTCGGTGGCTGTGCTGTCGCACTCGGTGTTCGTGTATCCGCTATTCTGGTTCGCGATGCGCTTTCTCACCGGATTCTGTTTCGCCGGTCTCTATATCGTGGCGGAGAGCTGGATCAACGACGTCGCCACCAACAAGACCCGTGCTACCTTGCTGTCGGTGTACATGGTCATCGTGATGGGCGCGATGGCCGCCAGTCAGCTGTTGTTGAACCTGGCAGACCCACGCAGCTTCGAGCTATTCGTGCTGGTTTCCGTGTTGGTCTCGCTGGCGCTGGTGCCGATGCTGCTGAGCGTCGCCAAGGCGCCGGAGTTCTCGACGCCGAGCGCGGTCAGTCTACGCGGCTTGTATGCCATCACGCCGTTTGGCGTGGTCGGGGCGCTGGCCACGGGGCTGACACAGGGCTCGGTGTTCGGTATGGGCGCGGTCTATGCCGTAGACGTGGGACTGACCGTGTCACAGATCTCCTGGTTCATGACGGCGATATTTCTCGGCTCGGTGCTGTTGCAGTGGCCGATGGGGCTGCTCGCGGATCGCTATGATCGTCGTAGCGTCATCATCATCCTGTCGACGCTGGCGGGGTTGCTGGCCGCACTCTGCTCGCACTTCGGCGAGCGCAGCCTCACCACGTTGTTGGCGCTCGCGCTGCTCTATGGCGGCCTGTCCATGCCGCTCTACGCCATGTTCATCGCCTACACCAACGACTACATACAGCCCTCCGAACGGGTTGCGGCCAGTGCCGGTCTGGTGCTTATTGGTGGCCTGGGCGCGGTGCTGGGGCCCTTGAGCTGTGCGCTGGTCATGGGACAATTGGGCAACGGCGCCTTCTTTCTGTTCTTGTTCGCTGTGCATTCGATGGTGGCGATGTTCGGTCTCTATCGGTCGACCCGGCGCGAGGCACCGCCTCTGGACGAGCAGGTGCACTTCCCGGCGCTGGGGCCGCGTGGCTCTGCCGTGGTAGTGGCGATGGCGACCGAAGAAGTCCGGGAGTAGCGGGCGCTCGGGCGCCGGGTGCGACGACGGCGGCGTGCCGGAGCGGAACCGGATCGGTTCGACCATCTGCTCGTGCGAGGTTGCAGCATGGCTCGTCATACGGAACAGGCCCTGAAGTGGTTGGCGCAGGTGCAGGAGTCCCCTCTGGACCCGCGACAGCCGATCATCGATCCGCATCATCATCTTTGGACGCACCCGACCAACCGTTACCTGCTCGACGAGCTGTGGTCGGATACCGGCGCCGGCCATCACGTGGTCAAGACCGTGTTCGTGGAATGCATGTCCGGCTATCTGCAAGACGGACCCGAGGCCTTACGGCCGGTTGGCGAGACCCACTTCGTGCGTGCGCTGTGTGAAGACAGTGAACGCCGTGAGGGCGCGTGCATCGCGGGCATCGTCGGTTTTGCCGACTTGAGCCTGGGAAGTGCCGTGCGCGAGGTCCTGGTGGCGCATATCGACGCGGGGCAAGGGCGATTCAAGGGGATCCGCCATGCGGTTGGTTGGGACGCGAGCGAATCGATTCGCAACTCGCACACGCGGCCGCCCGCTCATCTGTTGCTGGACGAGCAATTTCGTCGCGGTTTCGCGGAGCTTGCGCCTCTCGGGCTGAGCTTCGACGCCTGGCTCTACCACCCGCAGCTACCCGAACTGGTCGATCTGGCGCGGGCCTTCCCGGATACCACCATAGTGCTCGACCATTTCGGTGGTCCGCTCGGCATCGGTCCTTATCAAGGCAGACGTGAGTCCATCTTCGAACGCTGGCAGCGCGATATCACCGAGCTGGCAGCCTGTCCGAACGTGGTGGCCAAGCTCGGGGGGTTGGCCATGCCGGTGAATGGTTTTGATTGGCACCGGGCGGAAAAACCGCCCGGTTCGGCGGAATTGGCCGAGTGTCAGGCACCCTGGCATCGGTTCATGATCGAACGGTTCGGCGCCGAGCGGTGCATGTTCGAGAGCAATTTTCCGGTCGATAGGGCTTCGTGCAGCTACGTGGTGCTGTGGAATGCCTTCAAGCGGATCGCAAGCGAGTACTCCGCGGAGCAGCGACAGGCGCTGTTCCACGACACCGCGGCACGGGTCTACAGACTGGCGGAGCCGGCATAGGCTGGTGATGGACCTCGGGTCCGGACGCGGGCCTGGCGATGGGCAGGTAACGGGCAGGCCCGGCCGGCGGGCCCGGCGCGTTATCAGGCCTGCTTCACGACCACCTGTTCGAGCTTGACCTGGTCCACCGCGAATGCCCGTATGCCTTCGGCCAGCTTCTCGGTGGCCATTGCATCTTCGTTGTGAGCCCAGCGAAATGCATTCTCGTCCAGACGCACCATCGGGTCGGGGCTGGTCACCGAGTCGGGTGACAGCACGCGGGTCACCGGATCCTGCGAGTCTCGGAGGATCTGCATCAAATCGGGACTGATGGTGAGTCGGTCACAGCCGGCAAGCGCCAGGATCTGCCCGACATTTCGAAAGCTCGCGCCCATCACCACGGTCCGGTAGCCGTGGGTCTTGTAGTAGGCGTAGATGCGCCGCACCGACTGGACGCCGGGGTCTTCGTTGGCGGCAAATCCCTCCACCCCCTTGGCCTTCTTGTACCAGTCGAAGATACGGCCCACGAATGGCGAGATGAGAAACACGCCTGCGTCGGCACATGCCTGTGCCTGAGCAAAACTGAACAGCAAGGTGAGGTTGCAGTTGATCTGCTCGCGCTCCAGCACCTCGGCGGCGCGGATGCCCTCCCAGGTCGATGCGACCTTGATGAGGATCCGGTTGCGAGGGACGCCGTCGGCTTCGTAGAGCTCGATCAGCTTGCGCGCGCGTTCAATGGTGGCTTGGGTGTCGAATGAGATGCGCGCATCGACCTCGGTGGATACGCGACCGGGAATCATCTTGAGGATCTCTTGCCCGGCCAGCACGGCCAGCTTGTCAGTGGCGTTCTGTAGTTGCGCCGCATCGTCTCCACCGCGCTGCTTCGCGTAGGCCTTCGCCTTCACCAGCAGCTCGGCGTAGGCGGGTAGGGCCACGGCCTTGAGCAGCAACGAGGGATTGGTGGTCGCATCCTCCGGTTTGTAGGACCGGATGGCTTCCAAGTCGCCGGTGTCTGCGACCAGGGTAGTGAGCTTGTGCAGTTGTTCGAGCTGGTTCATGGAGCTTTTGGTCCCGTTGACGGAATTGACGCACGGATGGGGCGCGCCGCTGTTCGCACCTTGCATCAGGGGCATGCCGGGCCGCGAATCGACGCGTGTGCGGGAACATTCGCACGATTATAGAGGCCTGCAGCCCGGCACGCCGACCAGCCTCGGGCGGAGACTGGTCTCGTACTGAAGTTGAAGTCGAATGTCACATTGATGATATTGATGAATCAATAGCTTATCTGGATAATATCGAAATCATCTCAATATTGGTCCTGATTCGTGCCAGTCAGTCTCCGGCCCTTGCGGAACTCTTCGTGCGCCCGTGTCTGGCGTGATCGACGTAATCGGTTCGGTGCTGTTGCGCTGCTGACGCTGACGTGCACGGCGCAAAGCGTAGCCGAGCAGCGGTTCGGATGGGGCCAGCCATCGAGTGCCGGAGACGGACGGATTGGGGCCACCCACGTCGCGTCTGCCGAGGCAGGGGCCATCCATGCCGGACCGGCACCAACAGAAGGAGCGACCCGGTTCGAGTCGACGAGACAAGGGGCGATCCACATCGCGTCCGCATCGACAGGAGGGGCCACACAAACACCATCGGTTGATTTCCGACAACGTGAAGGTGACAGGCAGAGGTTGGAGCCACCTGCCGCCGTTGCGTCCAGTGACCTGCAGTACCGACATCGCCAGGCAATCGGCTGGGTTCGCGCGGGGGATTTCGATGCTGCGCTTGCCTTGTTGCATGACCTCGTACGGGACTCGCCTGACACACCGCGATATCAGTACGACCTGATTGCAGTGCTGTGTTGGCGGGGTCGCCACCACGACTGTGTGCAGCGTTTCGAACGAGCCGGATTCGAGCAAACCCCCGACTACGTGAAAATGGCTGTTGCCGGTTCCGCGCGGCGGACAGATCGAGCGGCTCTTGCGCTGCGACTGTATGACTCGGTGTTGCAGCACGACCCGGACAACGTCGAGGCCGTTATTGGCAGGGCGTTGGCGACCGCCGAAGAGGGAAGCGCGGATCGGGCAATGATCGATCTGTCGCGGTTCGAGCAGTCCCGATACGCGGAATCGGCAGTCGAATACGCCGATCGAGAGCCCGATGCGCGGGCCCGATTCGACGCTGCGACGCTCAATCGACTCGATCTCACACGCGCCCACATCGACACCGAGCGGCGTGCGTTTTTGCGAGCGGTGGGCTGGTATGCGCGGATTCTTCGACGTACACCCGACCACCCTGTCGCGCGGTCGGCAATGGCCACCAGCCTGGCCCGGGCTGGCGCGCCACACCAAGCCTATAGATGGCTGGCACCTTCAGCACCGGCACCAGCCGGGGAAGCGGCATCGTCCAGCCCATGGGTGGCCCCTTCCGACGAGGCG
>JAGRHX010000915.1 GCA_020444775.1 Gammaproteobacteria bacterium | reverse complement strand
ATCAACGACGCCAAGATCGCCGAGGCGATCGGCCAGATGCTGTCGCGTATCGGTATCCGCACCGAGGTGGTGACCATGCCGCGCAGCGTGTTCTTCAAGGATGCCTCGCGTGGCGGTCCGGACGGGACGCCCAAGTTCAGCTTCATCCTGGTCGGCTGGGGCTCGGGCACCGGCGAGCCGTCCTCACCGCTGAAGTCGCTGCTGCACACCTACGACAAGGCGGGCGGATTCGGCGCCTCCAACCGCGGACGCTACTCCAATCCGGAGGTGGACCGGCTCATCGAGGAGGCGCTGGCGACGGTCGACGACCCGAAGCGGGCTGCATTGCTGGCCAAGGCCACCGAGGTGGCGATCGAGGACGGTGGCATCATCCCGTTGCACTATCAGGTCAATACCTGGGCCTCGAAGAAGGGCATCGCCTACAAGCCTCGCACCGACGAGCGCACCACGGCGTATAGCACGGTCGAGGGCGCCTGCCAGATGTGACGCGAGACAAGGGCCGGGACCACTGCCGTGCGCGGCAGGGTTCCGGTCGCCTTCCAGTCACCTGTGCCGCGCCACGTGACCGCTCCCGTCCACGGCCGCCAGAACACGCGGCGCGCCCCGCGGGTACGGGTCCCAACGGGATGACCGGGCGAGATGATGCGACACCTTCGCAAACGCCCTTCCCCAACCCCACGCTGGCCGCACCTCGCCGCTGGCCGAAGTAGCAGGCAGAGCAAGCATGTCGGTATTCCTGATTCGGCGTCTCCTCCAAAGCCTCGTGGTCGTCTTCATCATGTCGTTGATCGTGTTCTTCGGGATCAACGTGGTGGGCAACCCGGTCGACCTGCTCATCAGTCCAGACGCCGACCAGCATGAGATCGAACGCGCGATCCGTGCGCTCGGCCTGGACCGACCGATCTACGAGCAGTACTGGTTCTTCGTGGTCAACGCCCTGAAGGGCGATCTGGGTCGATCCTTCGTGTTCTCCGAGCCGGCGCTGAAACTCATCCTGCAGCGCATGCCGGCGACCCTGGAGCTGGCCCTGTGCTCGATGTTCATCTCGGTCATCATCGGCATACCGCTCGGCATCTACGCGGGCCTCAGGTCTGAGTCGTGGCCATCCCGAGTGATCATGACCGGCTCGATCCTGGGCTTCAGCCTGCCCACCTTCTGGGTGGGTATCATGCTGATCATGGTGTTCGCCGTCATGCTCGGCTGGCTGCCGTCAACCGGTCGCGGTGACACGGTCGACGTGCTCGGGATACCGATCAGCATCCTGACCTGGGACGGTCTGTCGCATATCCTGTTACCGGCTTTCAACCTCGCCCTGTTCAAGCTGTCGATGGTGATCCGTCTGGCCCGAGCCGGTACCAAGGAAGCCAAGCTGCAGGACTATGTGAAGTTCGCCCGCGCCAAAGGCCTGCATCCGGCACGCATCGTGCTGGTGCACATCACCAAGAACATCATGATCCCGGTGGTCACCGTGCTCGGCCTCGAGCTCGGTGGCGTCATCGCCTTCGCGGTGGTCACCGAGACCGTGTTTGCCTGGCCCGGCATGGGCAAGC
>JAGRHX010000914.1 GCA_020444775.1 Gammaproteobacteria bacterium | reverse complement strand
GGCGACAGCGCGGGCGGCAACCTGGCCGCGGTGGTGTGCCTGATGGCACGCGATGGGGCGGGACCTGCCATCGCCATGCAGGCCTTGCTCTATCCGGCCACGGACATGCATCGGATCACCGAATCACACCGGCGTTTCACCGAGCATCTGCTCACCCCCGAATCACTCGACTGGTTCCAGCAGCACTATCTGCGCGACGCCGCCGACCGGGACGACTGGCGCGCCTCACCGCTGCGCGCCCTGAGCCATTCGGATCTACCCGCGGCCTTCGTCCTCACCGCCGGTTTCGATCCGCTACGTGATGAAGGTGAAGCCTACGCGAACGCGCTGCGCAAGGCGGGCGTGGAAACCGAGCACGTCTGCTTCGACGGTCAGGTGCACGGCTTTCTCACCCTGGACAAGGTGATTCCCGAGGCGCTGAGCGCGATCTCGACGACCGCGACGCGGATCCGCGAGCGGGTCCGATAGAGCCCGCCGCGTGATCAGACCGGCTTCGGGTCCCGCGCCAGCCGCGTAGCAATCCCGGCCGCGATCCGGGCGTTGTCGATGAGCAGCGCCTCGTTGGTGCGCAGGGTCCTGCCCTCGCTCAGCTCGGCGAGACTGGCGAGCAGGTATGGCGTCAATGCCTTTCCGGCGATGCCGGCCAGCCTTGCCTGCTCGATGGCTCGGGCGATCCACGACTCCACCTGCTGGTCGTCGAGCGCGGCATGCTCGGGCGCGGGGTTGGCGATCAGCAGACCCGAGCCTTCCAGGTCCAGGTGCGCGCGCACCAGTCGCTCCGCGTCGTCCAGGTCCTTGACGCTCGCGCTCACCGCAAGACCACTATCGCGGACGAAGAAGGCCGGGAAACGATCGACGCCCAGACCGACCACGGGGACGCCCTCGTATTCGAGCATCTCCAGGGTCTTCGGTAGATCGAGTATCGACTTGGCGCCGCTGCAGACCACCGCCACCGCGGTCCGACCGAGCTCACGCAGATCGGCTGATATGTCCCAGGTCTCGGCCACGCCACGATGCACGCCACCGATGCCGCCGGTTGCGAACACTTCGATGCCGGCGGCGCGGGCGCACAGCATGGTCGCGGCCACGGTGGTCGCCCCGTCACCGCCGTTGGTGAGCAGCGCGGCGATATCGCGGCGGCTGACCTTGGCGATGTCCTCACCGTGGGCAAAGTGCTCGAGCGCCTCGGCCGACAGGCCGATCACGACCTCGCCGGCGCGGATGCCGATCGCGGCCGGCACCGCGCCCTGCTCGCGCACCGTCTGGATCATGGCCTGCACGGTGCGCAGATTGTCCGGCCAGGGCAGGCCGTGGGCGAGCACCGTGGTCTCCAGCGCGACCACGCCACGCCCTTCGCGCAGCGCGTCGCGAACCTCGGTATCAATCCGCAGTGGAAGGCTCATCGACGCTCCTGTTCGCCACGCAAGGCCCGGCGGTGACGTCTCTCGAATGCCTCACCTATACTGGCCCGGCCCGGAAATCATCCGCCGATCAGCGGTTTGCACCGGCCCGGCACGTAAGCCGGACGGTGCTGCTAGAATCAGGCGCGGTCCAGGGGAGCGAAGCATGTCCGAGCAAGCCATCGTCAGCGCCTGCGTTCTGATCATCGGTAACGAGATCTGTTCCGGTCGTACACAGGACGTCAATCTGGCGCATATCGCGCAGCAGCTCAACGAATACGGTGTCCAGGTGCGTGAGGCGCGGGTCATTCCCGACGACGAGCAGGTCATCATCGAGACGCTGAACGAGTGCCGGGCAAAGTTCGACTACGTGCTGACCACCGGCGGCATCGGGCCGACGCATGACGA
>JAGRHX010000913.1 GCA_020444775.1 Gammaproteobacteria bacterium | reverse complement strand
CTTGCAGGCCGCGACACGCGACTACCTGAACCTGGACGCGTGGCCCGAGCAGATATTCATGAGCTCGACCACCGCGGTGGCCGAAGCCCTCATGCAGGGGCGCTGCGACTCAGGCATAACCGCGCGATCGCTTTCGCAACGACACCCAGGACGGTTTCGCGTCGAGCATGAGATTGGCGCGATCCAGGATGCCTGGGTGCTGTTCGGTCGTGAGCCGCTCGAAGGCGGAACGCTCGTTGCCTGGCCGGATGCACCGGTGACGCGACAGTTCATCGACAGAGCGTGAATCGGCTACGCGGCGGCCGACTCCGGTCAGCAAGGGATCCGCCGCTGCTCTTCGTCCAGCACCTGCTCCAACGAGACCAATGCGTCCCAGGCCGCCGCGTAGCCGGCGTACACGGCCACCTGGAACAAGGCTTCAAAGATCTCCGACAACGTCGCACCGTTGTTGAGCGCCATCTTGAAGTTCAGCTTCAGGGCGTTCTGTCGGGCCGTCGCCGCCAGCACGCAGATGCTGCACAGGGAGCGCGTCTTCAGGTCGATGCCGCCCCGGGTCCAGGTGCGACCGCCGACCACGCTGATGACCTCGCGCTCGAAGTCCGGGCATACCGCGGCGAAGCGGTCGACCAGCGCCTGCATCCGGTCCGCGCCGACCATGGCCTCGAACTGCGCATAGCCACGCGCGTAATCGCTGTCATCCGTCATCCCGTCCTCCTCCGAGTCGGCTGTATCAGCCTGCGCGCGAGCGCGTGACGACTCACAGATCCGCGACCAGATCGTTGGTGAAGATGTCGCGCATGTCGACCGGCTGCTGGATCAAACCGAGCTCGTGGAAGACCTCACCGACCCGGTCCATGAGCGCCAGGTCGAACCAGCCCAGACCCTTCTCGCGGGTCAGTTCACTGACACTGGTCTGATTGCGGATCTTGATTATCTCGAGGTTCTGCGCGACGTCCTTACCGTTGACGGTGTGCTCGCGCGCGATCTCGGCGGCCTGGGCCGGGTTCTCGATCATCCAGGTCGCGGCGCGGCGGTACACGCGCAGGAACTCGCGAAGCAATTGTGGGTTCTGCTCATAATAATCTCGGGTCACGATGAAGGCGTCGGTGGGCGTGTTCAGATAGTCACGTGCCTGGATTACGTGAGTCTCGCCCAATCCCTTGCTCCGGGCCAGCCACAGGCCGGTGTCGGTCGCCGCGGTGGCATCGACCCGCCCCTGCATCAAGGGTCCGAAATTGAGCACCCCGGTCGGGATGACCTCGACGTCCGACTCGTCAAGGCCCACCGCTCTGAGGATGATGCGCAGATTGTGTCGAGTACCGCTTTCCAGGCTGTAGACGCCAATCCGCTTGCCCTTCAGATCCTCTGGACGGGTGATGCCGCTGCTCTTCAGCGCGACGACGTTGAACACGTTCTGCGGATAGATGTTGTAGATGGCCTTGAGCCGGGCGCCTTGCTCGGTTGCGAACAGCACCGGCTCGATGTTGGTGAAGGCGATGTCGGCATTGCCGGCCAACAGATGCTTGATCGCGACACCGCCGCCGTTACCGGGGACGAAGCTGAAATCAAGACCCGCGGCCTCGAACCAGCCGAAAGCCTCGGCGGCGAACAGATGCGTCTGTTCGGACAAGGGCTGCGACCAGCAGGCCATGCGTATCCTGGTCGCCGCCGCGCGTGCGTCACGCCCCCAACCACCAGCGGCCAGCCCCAGCGTGCCCAGCGCGAGCAGCCGGAGCACGTCCCGGCGCGCCGGTCGGCAATTCGTCATGTTGTGTTGCATGCCTCTCTCCCCCAAAAAGGTATTCAGCGAACGATGACTTCGCCCCTGCCGTGATCACCGGCAAGCGACACCGCGGTGGCCGCGTCGACCGGCGCCAGCCTAGCCTTCCCCCGATTCCGGCGACGATCCGTATGACGATTTCCGGCGAATTCGCGAGCCGCCCGGCAGCCGGACTAGCGGCACGATCCGACTGCGTCTGCGCATCACCAGACGCTCGCACAGCGCCAGCAGCTCGTACAAGGCCACCCCGACCAGGGTCAGCAGCACGAACACGGCGAACATCAACGGTGTGTCCATCATGCCTTGGGATGCCATGATCAACGCGCCCAAGCCCTGGTTGGCACCGACGAACTCGCCGACCACCGCGCCAACCACGCTGAGCACGATCGAGACCCGCAGACCGGCGAACACATAGGGCAAGGCATTGGGCATACGCAGGTGCACGAACTGCTGCCAGCGGCTCGCACCGAACATCCGGAACAGCTCGACCGCATCGTCCTGCACCGAGCGCAACCCGACCAGGGTGTTCTCGAACAACGGAAAGAAGCAGATCAGGGCGGCGATTGCCGCCTTGGGCAGAATGCCGAAGCCGAACCAGATCACGAAGATCGGCGCCAGCGCCAGCTTGGGCATGGCCTGCGAGGCGATCACATAAGGATGCAGCACGCGCTGCAGGAAGGGCGACAGCGCCACCAGCGAGCCGAGCCCGATACCGAGCCCGCTGCCGATCGCAAAGCCCAGCGCGATCTCGGTCAGGGTCACCAGCAGATGCGGCCAGAAGGTACCGTCGATCAGATTCCGCACCAACACCCGGGCGACATCACCCGGCAACGGCAGCACCAGCGGCGGTAGCTCGAACCACCAGGCAACCGCCCACCACAGCACCAGGCACAGAGCCAGTAGCAACAGCGACAGCAGGCCGCTGACCACTGGCCCGCGCAACGCAGAGAGGGCTGGGCCAGTGGACGGTTTCGGATCGTCACGGCTCGGACCCGACATCAACCGTGCGCCTGTGCTTCGCCGGCGCGCGCCGTGGCCATGGCCGTGTGGATCTCCCGGCATTGCGCCATGAAGACCGGCTCGTAGCGCATGGACAGGCACCTGGGACGCGGCAGAGCGACCTCGAAGCTCTGCACGATGGTGCCCGGGCGACGGCTCATCAGTAGGACCCTGTCGGCCAGGAACACCGCCTCGGCGATGTCATGGGTGATGAAGACCACGGTCTGCTCGCCGAGCTGCCAGGTCTTGAGCAGCTCGAGCATGAGCTGCTCGCGGGTGATTGCATCCAGCGCCGCGAACGGCTCGTCCATCAGCAACACCGCTGGATCCAGCATCAGGGTACGTGCCAGCGCGGCGCGCTGCTGCATGCCACCGGACAGATGCTGCGGACGATGACCGGCGAAGCTGTCGATGCCCAACAGCGACAGCAGCCTCATCGCCTTGTCCGCCGCCTGCTCACCGGCCAGCGGACTGCGGCCACGCGCCAGCTCCACGGGCAGCATCACGTTGTCGAGCACCGTCCGCCACGGCAGCAGCACCGGACGTTGGAACACCAGCCCCACGCGCAGGCTCGGCGCTCGCACGGAACGTCCGTCGATATGCACCCGGCCGCGACTCGGTGTCTCGAGGCCAGCCAACATGCGCAGCAGCGTGGTCTTGCCGCAGCCGGACTCACCGACCAGCACCACGAACTCACCGGCGGCGACCTCGAACTCCACCTCGCGCAGGGCCAGGGTGCGCTGCGTCCCCGAGCCGAACCATTTGTCGACCCCGTTGATCCCGATGCTCAGTGCCACGTGACCGCCCGCGTCGCGGTGCTCATCGAACCCGCCCCTGAATGGCCTGCGCCGGATCGTCTTGCAGCGTGTCTGAACCATTCACCGCGGCAGTGAGCGCGTCGGGCTCGACGTCGCACCAACGCAACAGGTCGAGCAGATTGCCGCGTCCATCGTGATGCCAGGCCATGCCCGGCCACGGCATGCGCGCGATGCTGCTGATACGGCACAGTCCGGCCTGGGCGAAGCACTCGGCCACCTCCGTCAGGCGTGACTCGGGGCACGCGACGCCGGCACTCTGCAGATATGCGCGGACCTGCTCCAGACGTCTGCGCAGCTCGGCCAATGAGGCGATCGGATGCACCCGTACCGTGCGGTTCAGACACGAAGCGGTAAACGTCTCGTCCGCTTCGTAGAGCACGGTCCAGCTGGTGCCCGCAGGGCTCGCGTAGACACGCACCGGCTCACCGGCCAGCTCACGAAACTCGTACTCACCACGTAGATGACGGATGGCGCTGCTCTCCTCCAACGGGATGGCGCCACGCGGAAAACGCGTCTGTAGCTGCGCCATCTGTTCGGCCAACAGCTCGGCGAAAGCCGCCGCGTCTAACTCGCCGCCGTCCTCCACATAGACCAGATGCGGCGACACGCAGCCCTGCTGGTCATAGACGCTGACCGCGTAGGCGAGCTGCGCGGCGAGATCCGGCGCGCGCTCCCGGCCCAGCGCCTCGCGGGCGACGAAGGCAAAGCTCAGCCGGTGACCATAGGCGAGAAAACGCGTGTCGGCGGGCACACGCTCACGGATCCGCGCGGTGGCCGTGTCCGACCCATAGGCGATGACCGCGTCGGCCGCGCTGAAGGCAACGTCCTCCAGGCTCTGCTCACCGCCCTTCCACCAGGCTATGGCCAGACACTCACCCAGCTCCGCGCAGACCTCGGCCAGGGAGCGCGCGAAGTGCACGGCGAACAGCGGTTCCTCGGATGCGACCTTGCCCAGGCTGGCGCTCTTGGTGAGCAGGGCACAGATGAGACTCCAGGCCGGCAGGCCCGGCACGTTGCCGGAGAACACGTGGCTGATGAGGCGTGGTCCGAAGGCACGACTCAAGCCGCCGGCGTCGCGGCGCGGACGGAAAGCGTCGAGGACCCGCGGATCGCCGAGCTCGGCACGTAGCAGCGTCCACAGCGCGTCGGCCCTGAACCCCGCCAGCAAGGTATCGAGTCCATGCTTGACCATCGGTGCCGAATAGCCGGTGACGACCGGCAGGCATGCTTCGACATGCTGCCTGCGCGGATAACCGGGGTCCTGCCAGAGGGCG
>JAGRHX010000912.1 GCA_020444775.1 Gammaproteobacteria bacterium | reverse complement strand
CAACGCGCTGAACCATACGCTGGATGTCTGGGTACCCAGCCAGTTCAACGTAGATTGTTTTCGCGACGCGCTGGAGCGACCCGTGTTCAGACTGCCGCATCCGCTTCATGAGCCCGGCGCGGGGACGGCGCGGCCGCCGGCGCGCGGCGACGATTGGCTCGGTGTAGGGTCGGACGACCTGGTCTTCTACAGCATCTTCGAGTGGCAGGAGCGCAAGAACCCCGAAGGTCTGCTGGAGGCGTTCATGCGCGCCTTTGCGCATGCCGACGGTCCTGTGTTGATTGTCAAGTCGAACCCGGGAGCCGCGACGATTGCCCGGCAGACCCTTGACGAAGTCCGTCGTCGGGTGGGTTCCGCGGCCCGCGTGCTGCTGCGCTGCGAGGCCTGGAGCGATGCCGAGATCAGCGCGCTGCACGACCGAGGTGACTGTTACGTGTCGCTACATTTCGGCGAAGGCTGGGGCTATCCGGTGTTCGATGCCGCCAGTCGGGGAACTCCGGTGGTCGCGACCGGGTATTCCGGACCACTGGATTTCCTGGGTGTCGACAATCCGGGACTGGTGGATTATGACCTTGCCGCGGTCAGCCAACCCTACGTGTACTACAATCGGCTCATGCACTGGGCGCACCCGAGGCTGGAGCATGCCATCGACCGTCTGCGATGGGTGCGTGAACAGCGCGACGAGGCCCTCTGCGTGGCCGCCCGCACCCGTGAGGCGATCCGAGCCGAGTTCTCGCTCGATGCGGTGGGGCGCGCCGCCCGACAGCGCCTGCTCGAGGTCCTGGCCCGGATCAATCCGCGCCGTGCCCGGCGACTGCACGCGCGTCTGCTCGGCGATGAGCTACGCCCCGAGGTGCCGATCCCCGGGACCTGGTACGACGCTGACTACTTCGACCGCGGTCTGAAGAGCAACTGGCGCGAGGGCTATCACTGGCCTGCCTTCGAGGGGCTGTTCCGCGACACCGCGCGATTCCTGGTGGAGATCTTCAGCGACGCGCAATCATTCCTGGACGCAGGCTGCGCCAAGGGCTTTCTGGTGCGTGCCCTGCGTGACGCCGGAAAGGACGCCTGGGGTTGCGACCACAGTGGTTTCGCCATCGGGGCCGCGAGCGAGGCAATTCGAGCGTATCTCATCGAATCCTGTGTCACCCGCTTTTGCCCGGCGCGTCATTATGATGTGGTGGTGGCGATGAATCTGTTGGAGAGCCTGACCGAGGAGCAGGCCAGCGCGTTCTTGAGCGCCGCGCGTGGCTGGACGGATCAGGCCCTCATCGCCGTGATCCTCTGCGTGGAAACACGCGCCGAAGACGCCGAGCTCGAGCAGGATAGCGATCTGTCCCGGGTCATCCGTCGTCCCAGAAGCTGGTGGCAGGACCTGTTCCGACGCGCCGGCTGGCATCAGGACGCGCTGCACCGGGTTGCCGAGCGGGCCTGTCAGGCCCATCCGCTACCGGCGCGCATGGGCTGGCAGCTGTTCGTGTACAGCCCGGGTCGGCCACGGCTGGAGGACAGAGCATGCGCAGCGATCGAGTGAGCAGGAGAGGCTGATGATACCGGCGTATCTCACCCAGTCGCGCGAGACGCTCGAGACGGAGTCCCGACGACACTACCAGACGGCCTATCTGGGCGATGGGATCATCCTCTGTCGTGTATTGGGTCGATACCTGATGCGCGCGGATGCGCGGGATCTGGATATCACGCCTCATCTGTGTCTTGACGGCTTCTGGGAGTCATGGGTGACCCTGGCGATCGCGGCTCGTCTGCGTGCCGGTATGCGCTGTGTGGACGTGGGCGCCAATCACGGTTACTACACGCTGCTGATGGCGGACGCGGTGGGTGAGGAAGGGCAGGTGCTGGCCCTGGAGCCGAACCCCGCGCTCGCCGATCTGGTGCGGGTCAACGCCAATACCAACGGTCTGGGCGATCGGGTGGCCGTGATCGAGCGCGCCGCCTCGGCCCGGGCAGATGAGCTCGTCGAGCTGGTGATGCCGCCCGCGCATGCGGCAACGGCTTCGATTTGCAGGCCACCCGCATCAGGTGACCGCCGGCTCCAGGTTCTAACGACCACCGTCGACGAGGCGGTCTCGGGCTGGCCGCGCGTGGACCTCATCAAGATCGACGCGGAAGGTGCCGAGCCCGCGATCTGGTCCGGTATGCAAGCCACCGTGCGCGCCAATCCGGATCTCATCGTCTTTCTCGAGCTCACGCCGTCCGCGTACGCCGATCCCCGCGGATTCCTGCGGACCATCCAGGCCTCAGGTCATCGGCTACGCTACGTGGAGACCGATGGCTCGCTGCGCGCCACCAGCGTCGATGAGCTTCTCGCCCCGAGCCATGGCCCGGAGCCCAGCCCGGGAATTGCCCCACAAGTCGTCCCAGAAGTCACCCCAGAAGTCACCGGGGCAGGTACGCGCTGGCAGATGCTGTGTCTGAGCAGGGACTGACAGAAGCCGAGCCCGCCCCCAGGGTGCTGGTGCATATCGGCGCCGGTATTGGCAACGTGGTGCTGGCCACGCCCTTGATCGTCGCACTCGATGAGCTCGGCTTGCGTGTCGATCTGTGGCTGAGCGCGGACTATGCCGACACCCACACGCTGTTGCGCGACTGGAGCCTGGTCGAAACCATCCACTGCGACGGTGAAGCCATCGACCTCGGTCGCTATCACCGCCTGCTACCCGCGCTGCCGCCGTTCTACTGGCCTCGCTATGCGCGTACCTATGCACGCTACGGCACGGCGGTACCACGGCCGCCGGACACTCGCTTCCATGCCAACGAGCAGGGTTGGTATCTGGACTTCGCGCGTGCCCTGGGCTGGAGCGGCGATCGGCCGCCGGTGTACAGACTGCCGATCGCAGCCGCGACGGATCCGCGCCTCGGCAGCCGCAGCCTGGCGATCGTGCCCGGCTGCAAGACCGGCGAGATGCGTGCCAAACGCTGGCCCGGCTTTGTCGCGCTCGCATCCCGCTTTGCCGATGTGCTGGTGCTCGGCAGTGCGGACGATCTGCACGATGGTCACGGCCGGGTGCTGTGCTTTCCCGGGCACGTGCGGATGTTGGCGGGCATGCTGAGCCTGCGTGAGACCGCCGAGGCGCTCGCGGCCGCGGCGGTGGTGGTTGGCAACGACAGCGGCTTGAGCCATGTCGCGGCCGCTACCGGCACGCCGACCGTGATGCTCTTCGGTCCCACCCCCGACATTGCACTCGGTCCACTGCCGGCCAACGTACAGGTGCTGCGTACGGGGCTGGATTGCGAGCCATGCTGGTTCGGCGCGCGTCTCGGCGCTTGCGCCGGACGTGTCGATTGCCTGCATCGTCTGTCGGTCGAGCGGGTGGTGGCGGCCGTCAGTCGGGTGCTGGGTGATGGTGACGGCGGGTCGTTCGGCGCGGCGGGCTGCAAGGTCTCACGCTGAGCGATCGACCGGGACCCACTTGCTGCCACGTTCACGGCAGATCAACGCACAGGTCGACACGCTCGAGCTCGAGCGCCCGCTCACCGTGCCAGTAGACCCTGAACTCGAGCACGCTGTCGGGTTTGCTGGTGAATGGCAGTGCGACCTCCGAAGCCTGCTGCAGTTGCCGCTGGGCGAGCACCCGACGGTGGCGTGCGTCGTAGACGTCGAGGCTGGCAACGCGCTCACCCGGCTCGGCCTGCACGTGAAAGGTGGCTACCAGGCGCGTCGTGGGCGGAGTCGCATAGGGACCGAACTGGGCATGACCGGGCGGATGATGCCCGGGGATGCACAGCCACCGGGTGCCGCGGCGAGAGGGCTCGCCAGTGCGATGCCGCAGGGCCACGGCCGGCCAGCTGAACAGAACGGTGCCGGACAGCGCGACGAAGATGTCGATGGGGCGGAAGCGAAGTCGTTCCTGACGAATCAGCGCCAGATAGGGCAGCCCACGGCCGACCCCATCGAGCAGATAGAGCCGCCCGGCTGCGCTGGTCTCCTTGCGCTCGCCCGGGGTGAGCGAGCGTAGCGCCATGCCGTCTGGATCGCGCAGGTTGAGAGCGCCGGTGGCGAGACGCCGGTAGTAGCGTCGGAACGGATGCGGGGCGCGGCCGGGTGGGTCGCGCCGCTCGAAGAATCGTCCGGCCAGCAATCGATCGGTTGCCACACCGAGGGTGCGTGGCCGGGTCGGATCGATGAGACCCTGGGTGATGGATTGTTCACTCAAGGGAATCAGCAGCCCGGCGAGCGCGTTGGCACACTGGATGCGGCCGCGCCACCACTGCCAGGCGGACATACCGGGCAGCAGCTTGCCGGCATGCGCGTGCTCCATGATCTGCCGGCGTGCCGCGACATCGCGGGGGCGTCTGAAGCGGCGGCCCTTGCGAACCTCGCGAGCGAGATACCAGCCGATGTAGTCGTCCATGTCGCAACGCTGCAGGAGCACGATGCCAGCAGGTACCGGTGGTAGGGCGTATCCCGGAACGGCGGACTCCAGATTGCCGTGCGCGGACGCCAGCATCTCCACCGTTGGCCCGTCCGGTCCTTGTCCGTCAATCGACGTCGAGCTGCAGGTTACCAATGGCCGACTTGCGGATGTTGAGCAGGATGCTGGTGCGGATGCGGGCCGGATTCGCGGACCAGTTGTTGCTGAAGGTCGCGTACATGCCGAGCACGGCCGCCGCGAGCGACTCCGGTTGCACACCGTCGTAGTGATCGCCCTGCATGTTGGTGGTCGCTGCGATGAAGCCGCTGTCCGCGGCAGAGAACACGTTGTCGCTGACGAACAGTGAGCGATGACCCGGCACCGGCTTCCCTACCCGACCGTTCGCATCCAAGAACTCCCGTGGAATCATGCTCATCACCCGCTGCAAGCGGTTGCCGCTCAGACGCAGGTTCATGCCCGGGACCACCGGCTCCATCAGCTCATCACCGGGCAGGTGCGATTCGCGCAGCGGCTCGGCCTCGACGCTGCCGGCGTTGAGCACCAGATGCGCGTCGAAACGCGAGCCCTCGATTGTGGCGCCGATGCCGTTGTCGAACAGGCCGAGGCCGAGATCGAAATCGCTGGAAGCGTTGGCGCGCAGCACCTCATCGAGCGCGGATTGAACCGCGGCCGGGCTGATGCGGGCCGAGGAGAGCATACGGTAGAAGGCCTCGGTGGCGTCGCGCGGGCTCAGGTTGGATCGGGTGATCCGCAGCGACGGCCTCGTCAGGGGCACACGCTCCTGGCCCCTGGCGACCTCCGTGGACAGATAGCTCGCCGGCTCGTCCGACAAGGCGCGCAGCGCCTCCTCGGAACGCTCCGCGGCCCAGCTTCGGAGTTGGTCGACGGACAGCTCGGCGATGCCCGCCGCGGTCGAGGCCAGCGCCCGCGCGTAGTCGTCCGGCTCAAGGCCGGGCTCCAGGTCCAGCAGCGCGATCAGAGCAGTGCGCACCCGATTGCGGCTGCCGAGCACCCGGGTGCTCGGTACGATGACCCGGGCGCCGGCGCCACGCGCTTCGGGTCTGGCGATCGCGA
>JAGRHX010000911.1 GCA_020444775.1 Gammaproteobacteria bacterium | reverse complement strand
GCTGATAAATCAGCGTTTCCCTAGGCGCTGGCCCGGTCGCCGGTGCCGGTCTTCGCCTCGGCCTGCTTGTCCAGCGCTACAGCGTTGATGCAGTAGCGCAGGCCGCTCGGCGGCGGTCCGTCGGGAAAGACGTGACCCAGGTGCGCATCACAGGTGTTGCATGTCACCTCGATACGATGCATGCCGTGCGAGACATCCTGCGTGTAGGCGATGGCGCTTTCCTGGATGGGCTGGTCGAACGACGGCCATCCGGTGCCCGAGTCAAACTTTGTCGACGAGTCGAACAACAAGGTGCCGCAGCAGATGCACGCATACCGTCCGGGCTCGAACAGGTTGCACATCTGCGAGCTGAACGGCATTTCGGTCTCGCTACCTCGGGTGACACGGTACTGCTCGGGTGTCAGCTGGGCGCGCCACTCGGCGGCACTCTTCTCCACGCGCCGATCGGGCGTCGGGTTGCCGTTGGACGCAAAGCGGATGACATCTGCCCAATTCAACATGGCATATTCTCCTTGTGCTCGGTTCATCTTGGTGTCTGGGTTCCACGCTCGGCGGCGCGTCCCGCTCACGAGTCACCAGGCGGCCGCGCTCGCCGACGGACGGGTGGCCTCGCGCAGGATCCGGACCATCTGGTCCTCGGTAGATCGGCTCTTTCTCATGTCTTTCTCGTTTCGCTCCGGGAGCCACTCCCTCAATCTTAAGTCGTCCGAAGATCACCGGGCAGGTCAGTGCTGCATGCCGAACGACCGGCTCGTTGGGCCAACGACAGTGTGTGTGGACGAGGCCGCGTCGCGGCGCATCCGCTGAACAACAGGGCCCGGGTCAGGTGTGACCTTACGCGGCTCTCAGGACCCCGGCGGGCGATACACCTCGCGCGCCACTCGTTCGAGCAGCGCGGTGAAGAACTCCGCTTCCGCCGGCCCGAGCCCACGGTGGCCATCGAGGAACGCTCGTACCGCACGTCCGGACTTGCGTCCGTGGACCGTCCCGTCACGCCATTCGATACTGTCGCGAACAAAACCGGCGGCAGAGCCGTGACATCCGCTGCACGCTGTCTTGAAGCGCTCTTGCTGGCCAGCCTGCGCCAGGAGCATCGCGTGCACCGCATCCACCTCGCTTGCAGGTAGATAGTGGTTTGCGAGGAAACGCTGCAGATCGGCGCCATGGTGCCGGCCGTGCAGCACGCCGTCTACGACGCTCAGCGATCGGCGGGCGAACTCTCCCGCGTGACCGTGGCAATCGAAGCACCGATCATCCCATAGCCGATGCAGGTCCACCCCGTCTCCCGCCTCGACCGAGACGGCCGATGCCGCCCAGAGCAGGAGCGCGACGAGTGCGGTGATACCGGGACGCGTCCGTGTCATCGGACGCTGCCGATCCGAATGCATTGTCATGTCGACCCACCTCGAGTCGAGGGTGAGGGAAGTTGCCGATGTGTGCCACCACGCTCAACCTACCAAGTCGTAGCGATCAGGCTCATCCGGGAGCGACATCGGCGTGTTGTTGGCCGCGATATCCGATTCTTGGGGGGACGCAGGCTACCGGATTGCGTTGGCGCCCTATTCAGCGGTGCCGTCCGGTACCGCAGTCTTTGTCAATCCCGACGCCGAGTGTTCCAAGAACCTGCCTGCCAGCTCTTGACCCGGATCATGCCTCCCGGGGCGCGCCCGATGCGGCCGCAACGATCCCTATCGTGCGCACACGCTGTATGCTGCTGGCAGCATGGGAACTGGAGGACAATCGTGGCAAAGAATACCGAACGTGCGGTGCTCGCGGGTGGCTGTTTCTGGGGGATGCAGGACCTGTTCCGCAAGCTGCCCGGGGTTTTGAAGACCCGGGTGGGCTACACGGGCGGCGACGTGCCGAATGCGACCTACCGCAATCACGGCACGCATGCCGAGGGCATCGAGATCATCTTCGACCGAGACGTCATCGGCTACCGAACCATTCTCGAGTTCTTCTTCCAGATCCACGATCCGACCACGCCCAACCGGCAGGGCAACGATCTCGGGATGTCGTACCGTTCGGCGATCTACTACGCGGACGACACGCAAGAGCGCATCGCCAACGACACGATCGCGGATGTCGATGCCTCCGGCCTGTGGCCGGGCAAGGTGGTGACCGAGGTGGAACCGGTCGGCGACTTCTGGGAGGCGGAGCCGGAGCACCAGGATTACCTGGAGCGATATCCCCACGGCTATACCTGTCACTATCCCCGACCAGACTGGGTGTTGACCAAACGTCGGGAAACTGCCTGAAGTACCCGCGCGGCAACCATCGGGGCAGCGTCGGGTCTCCCCACCGCCAACCGCTCGTCGCCCGCGATGGGCTGGCGGCGAGCGGCTGACTCTCGCGGTTGTCTCTATGCCTGCGCGGTAGCGTGCGGGCCGTCGGACGTACGCGGCGTTGGGTCGTCGTCCAGGTAGACCGGATCACCGAGCGCGATTCGGCCCGTCTGGAGCACGCGCGCCGTGAGACCACCATGTCCACGAACGGCGTTGTAGCCACCCGGTCCGAGCGCCTCTTCCATGCGGCTGCATGGATGGCACAGGCCCGTCACCTCCAATCGGCTGTCACCGACCGCAATCATCCTGCCCTTCAACGACAGTAGGTTGATGCCGGCAACGACCAGATTGCGGCGCAGCACCTCCGGCTGCAGCGCGGAGTCGCGACCGAGAAACCTGGCGATCGCCAACAGATGCTCGGCCTGGATCAAGGTGACCTGCCGGGTTCCCGAATGGCCCGCGTAGCGATCGCCGACCAGACCGTCTCGGGTCGAGAGCAAGGCCTCCCGGACCGGTTGCATCGGTGCGCGACGCGCGAGACGCACGCCAATCCATTCGACCACGCCGCGCTGCGCCAACGTGTCGGTCAGCTCGCGAATCGTCTTGTGCATGGTCGTCGCGCGTGCCGGCCCGGCTCAGATCGCGAGGTCCTTCATGAAGTAGCCGCGAATCACCCGATCGAAGGTCGGCTCGTCGAAGCGGAAGCGATCCTCCATGCCGGCGAACGGCTGGTAGCGGTATGGGGTCTCGTCGGGAAAGGCCTGGTGACGGGCATCTATGGCGACCTGAATGACCGCGGAGCGCTCGAACACACGCTGTTCGTCGTAGGTGGCGTGGCTCGATTCCATGCTCAGCGCGGCCTTGGCGCCCAGCACCGAGCTGCGTCGATGAAATCCGAAGGTGATGGAGACTCGAAGGTCGGGCGACGAGTTGGCGAACGAGCCGTGCACCATCTGCCGGTTGACGATGGTCACGTCGCCGGCCTCGCAAACAAGCGGCACCGCGCCGGGTAGCTGCTCGCTGCCACCGTTGTCGGCTACCATCTGCTTGATGTCGGCCTTGCCCAGCTCGTGGCTGCCCGGGATCACCCACAGGCAGTTGCCCACGGTCGCCGGATAGAGCTGCACCTGGAAGTTGAAGCCATGAATGCCGGGATCCCAGTTCGGTGAGTCCCAGTGGGTGACGCCATCCTGGTGCCAGGCCACCGAGCCGCCGAGGCCCGGCTGCTTGACGAAGATCGCATCGTTGAAGGGAACGAAATCCGCTCCATTGATCGACTCGGCGATCGCCAACAGCCGCGGATGCCCGTACAGACGCAGTCCCGACGGCATCGATTCACACATCGTGTACATCAAGAAGACCACGTCCTCCGGCGCGTCCGCATCGGGCTGTGGCTGGATCATCTGGCTCGGGTGACGGCCACCGAGCAGGGCCGTTCCGCCCCACGGATCGGCGAGCGGGCGGGTGAATCGATAGGCGGGGCGCCCGAAGTCGATGCCCAGCGCGGGGCGCCCCTGAGCGTCGACCTTTGCGTCTCGATTGACCGGAGCTCGCTCGAGCATGTGCATCGCGTCCGCCCGCAGCGCCTCGACCTCGGCGGCGTCGATCACGTTGGTGAAGACGTAGTAACCATGCCGCCAGTATGCGGCGAGGATGTCCGGGTGCAGTCTGCCGTCGGCGTCCAATCGAATCGGCCCGCGATTGCCGATCTGCTCCGCGATACGCAGCCCGGCCTGCTGATAGGCGTGCATACCCGCGGCATGCTCGGACCTGCTCGGTGCGCCGGACCTGATAGCGTTGGCAGTGTTGTTCATCGGCTCAATTTTGACTGTTTGCTCAGAATTGCCAGGAGTCTACGCTGGCATCCGAGAAGGAGAGCGGCGGAAATCGGGCGGCGCTTTCACGTCGAGGATCCCGAAGGCTCGGGTGCATTCGAAGAGACCCAGAATCGTGCCACAAGTCCCTGGGGTGCGCCAGTCGACCAATTTCGGCGTTCATCGGGTGCCTCAGGCGAGCGCATGTCCGACTTTCCGCTTGCCTATATGGTTGGCGATGCGACGGCAGATGGGCGTTCCTGAACGGTTACGATCGGCTTTGGGTTTAGCGTGCTCCATCCAAGGCGATCGGCATCTGTCCGGCACTCTGAACACCACTGGCGCGCGAAGCCCGCGAGCAACTTTACTCGGTGCACGCCAGGATCCAGGCAGTGGTCAGCTGTGATATTCGCCCCTCTACAACCGCCGCGACTGGCTGGTCAAGTGGCGGATCATTCACACCTGTCCGGTGCCAGGCGAGCCTTTACCTCGGCGGCCGAGCCTCATGCCAGCGAGGCCCACGAGCAGCAGCACCGCGCTGCCCGGTTCCGGCACGCTCCTGTCGGACATCACGATCCTGGAGGCTATGTCCCGGTTCGGGTTCAGCGAAAAGCCAGTGCCGTTCAGGTTCTCGGATTTGATGCCCGAGATGACATTGGCCGAGAACCACATGTCGATGTCGCCGCCTGATGCGGTGGTAAACAAGCCGGTGTCGAAGCCGATGAAGTACTCGCTGCCGGTCGAGATCGACAGTCCGGGCGTGAATGTGAACTCTGTCTGAACACCGGGGATCGCCGTATCCGCGCTTTCATAGAGGAGCGGGCCGGTCGGATTGCCGGCACCATCGGCCGCGAACACGATGGCGCGGAAGTCACCGCTGGTTCCGCCGCCCAGGATCAAGGAGAACGAATCGAGCGTGTTCGCGTCGGCGAAGAACGTGCCACCGGCGCTGTCGGGACCGGAGAATATGAAGTAGCTGAGTGATGCGTTCGGTGGGCGGGTATCGATGACGCCAGCCGAAACCATCTGTGCTACGCAGAGCAACGTCAGCCCCAAAGTCAGTCGTTTCCCCTTCATGTTCATCTCCTTCTCGGAAGCTCTCGACGAGTCTCGAATCGACCTAGGGCGGGGGGCCGCCGGATTTCGTTCTGAATTCCAGCCAAGCAAAACTCGTTCCACACCGAAGGTAAGATTTGGAATCAGTGGGTTGTGAGAAGGCAGATGACGAACCGGGTGTCGCGTGTAATGAATTCCGACAAGTCCTCGTCGCTGACGCCCGGGCACCTGAGCCTGCTCGGTTCTTGACATACAGACATCCGCCGGCGGTCCACGTTG
>JAGRHX010000060.1 GCA_020444775.1 Gammaproteobacteria bacterium | reverse complement strand
ACGCCGTCATTGACGAGCACCTGGGGCGAGCACCTGGCAAGCCATGCGGTCGGTGTGAGCGCGATCGATTTCATATTGTTCTTGCAGGCACGCCGTCCGGCGCCGGTCGACGAGGTGAGCCATGGCATTCGTTGGTTCGAACGTAACGCGTGCGGACCGGGTTTGAAGGTGCTCTCTCCGGTGCGATGTGTGTGCCTTCTGACAAGTCTTGCACGACAGCGAATTGATGGGTTGCGGTCGTATGCCGAGCCGACGCTTTCTGCTCACGGTGCCGGCTGGTGGTGCGCGTACCGCTTCGAGGTAGACTGGCCGCTGTCCGTGCTTCTTTCACTGTCGATGCTCCAGGGCGCATGTCACATCGATAGCCGATGAGGTGTGTCGTCGCCGCTCGCTGTCCGTCCATCGAGGATCAAGCGTATGTCCACCGTCGTCGAAATCAGTCAGGGTCGTGCTCGGGGAACGCTCATCGAGGGTGTCGCCGCGTTTCTCTCGCTGCCCTACGCGGCCTCCACCGAGGGTCGGAATCGGTTCCGGCCACCGCAGCCAGCCGAGCCCTGGGCGGGTGAACGTGATGCCACGCAGGTGCTGGGCAAGGCGCCACAGGCCGGTCTACGCAACCCCACCCGGCCCGAGCTCGAGAATCTCTCCGGGGGCGCCGATACGTCGCCGGAGACCGAGGCCTGCCTGACGCTGAACGTATGGACGCCCGCGGTGGATGGGGCGAAGCGGCCGGTGATGGTGTGGTTCCATGGCGGCGCCTTCGCCTATGGCAGCGCCAACGGAGACCGGTTGCGCGGCTGCCGGCTGGCAAGACGTGGTGACGTCGTGCTCGTATGCGTCAATCAGCGGCTGAACATCTTCGGTCACCTGGATCTCTCCGGGATCGCATCGGAGGATTTTGCCCAATCGGGCAACGCAGGCACCTTGGATATGGTGGCTGCGCTCGAGTGGGTCCGTGACAACATCGCGGCATTCGGCGGTGATCCGGGCAACGTGACGATTTTCGGGGAGTCTGGCGGGGGCGGCAAGGTCAGCGTGCTGCTGAGCATGCCACGAGCAAACGGCTTGTTTCATCGTGCCATCATCCAGAGCGGTGCTTGCGTGCGACTGCGCACCAAGGAGCGAGCCCTTGCGCTGACCGAGCACGTGCTCAAGCGCCTTGGCCTCGAGGATGGCGACATCGAGAAGCTGCAAGCGCTGCCGATCGCGGCGCTGCTGGCGGCCATCAAGCCTGCTGAGGCAGCGCTCGGGCCGTCCCCCTACCCGCTGCTCGATCGATACGCGTTCGGTCCGGTGGTCGATGGCGATCTCGTGCCGGCGCACCCATTCGACCCGGTTGCACCGGCCGTCTCTGCCCATGTCCCGCTCATCATCGGTGATATGAAGGACGAGACCACGATCTTCATGGCCACCGATGACGAGGTCTGGTTCCGTACCCTGAGCGAGGCGTCGTTGCGTGAGCGGGTCGGCCGTATTGCCGGCGAGCACACCGACCGGGTGATCCAGACCTACCGGCGTCTGTATCCGGATCTTTCGCCTGCAGAGCGTCTGATCGCGACCACCACCGACAGTAATTTCCGCATTCGCTCGTTGTTGCTCGCGCAACGGCGTGTCGCCATGGGACCCGCGCCGGTCTGGATGTACGCCTTCGAGTGGCAGACCCCGGTGCACGAGGGGCGCTTGAAGGCACCGCATGCCATGGACGTGCCGTTCACATTCGACACGATCGATCTGACCAACCTGACCGACCTTTCAGCTGAGGCCCGTGGGGTTGCGGCCACGATGTCGGCGTTGTGGGCCGAGTTCGCTCGCACGGGCACTCCGGCCGCCGACGGCGTGCCCGAGTGGGCGCCTTACGAGTTGAGCCGGCGAAGCACCTTGATACTGGATGCACCGTGTCGACTCGAAGACGACCCGAGGGCGGAGACGAGGGCGTTGTGGATGGAATTGCTCGGGGTGGCTTGAAGGCGCGCCGGGCGCCGCTCCGAGTGCTCTTGTCGGGCTCGGGCGAGCACCGGTTCGGGGCTGCCCGGCGCCCGGTATTGTTTCGCGGATCGTGTGGCTGGCACCTCGGCGGCCGGCTCAAAGAGACCATAGCCGGCCGTAGCCCGAGACCGACGAGCGCACACCGGACAGACGCAAGCAGTGCCACAGGCTGGCCTGATTGGCGGTGATCACGGGGCGTCGCAGGTCCTGCTCCAGCGCCTCGATGATTCCGACACATCTAAAGCCGGTGCCGGCAATGAAGATCCCGTCGGCATCATCCGGACAGCTACGACTGATCTCCCTGTAGAGGGCCTCGACGTCCTGCTCGAAGCCCAGGCCCTGCGCATAGAGCTCGCCAGGCGGCAGGTCACGCCATCCTAGCCCCGGGTCATGGCGCAGATGCCCGGCCGCAGGCAGCGCCAGCTCGTCGAAGTAGCGCAACCCTGCTGCGAGCGTGTCGTCGCCAAACCAAGGTGGAAAGACCAGGAACGGCCGTGTCACCCCCGAAGCGTGCAAGGCGGCGATGCTGTCCAGACCGTTGGTGGTGACCACCGTCTCCGCCGGTAGCAACTCACGCATCCTTGCCACGACCGCGGCATCCCAGCCCGGGCCACCGACCACGCTGCTGGAGCTATGCCCGATGACCACGGCCTCGAGCCGCATGCTGGCGAACTGACGGCAGCCGCGTGCCAGATCCTCGGCCAGCTCGACGTTGGTATGGTCCTCGTTCCAGTTTGCCCAGGGTGCTCTGGCCGTCACCCGGGCGGCATGCACCGAGACCCCCTCGGGCGCCATCGCCCACCACTCGGCCTCGGGGACCGCCTCGCTGGCGACGATGAACATGCCGATGCGGGCTCGCCAGCCCCAATTGTCGTGCTGTGTCATGTGTGGAGTCTTGCTTGACGGCCGAGCTGACGGGTCGCCTGGGTTTGCCCCTTGATTAGGTGTGGCGACAGCGGAGATTGGAGTATCGGTCCTGTCGAGCACAGTGGCCAGTGCCTGTCTGCCAGTGTCTGTCTGACGGTGTTTGCCGACCGTATAGACGTCGAATGTCGCCTGGGCGGGCGACAGGATGCCAGGCGCACGTTGCCAGAACGCCGCGGGAGTCGAACCGCCAGCCGACAAGCGTGCGGGATAAGCCAGTCAGGCCTTCACGCCACCCATGGTCAGCCCGGCCACCCTGTAACGGCGCAGCACGTAGTACACCACTATCGGTGGAATCGAGAAGACGATGGTGACCGACATCAGATAGCTCCACGGCGCCTCGTCTGCGTCGAAGAACTGATTGATGCCGGCGGCCACCGTCATGCTTCTTCGTGACGACAGCAACACGTACTGGAACCGGTACTCGTTCCAGGCCAGCAACAGCGCGTAGGTGGCGACTCCCGCCAGCCCTGGCGCGATGAGTGGCAGAGTGGCAGATAGATCTTGAGGTATATCTGGGTCGGTGTCGGGCCGTCGATGGCGGCCGAAGTCGAGCGACCGTGCCATCAGCAGAGTTCGGGATCAGACATTCAGACGAGAATCGCTCTATTGCATATGAACTCGGCTGTCCCCCGTGAACAATCGGGGCCCCACGACACCCCCCTCAATCAATCAACCCCTGATAAACCAACGCCCGCAACTCCCGCCGAATCGGATAGGTCGAAGACGGCATCAGCTGGGTGAGAAACACCACCCCGATATCCTCCATCGGATCCACCCAGAACGCCGTCGACGCAGCCCCGCCCCACGCATACTCCCCAGCCGAGCAGGCAGCCTTGGCCGCGGCCGGGTCGAGCACCACCGAGAAGCCGAGGCCGAAGCCGATGCCTTCGTAGCTGGTCTCGCTCCATACCGGCTGACCCATGGCGGCCATGTCCCGATTGTCCGGCAACTGATTGAGGCGCATGAACTCCACGGTCTTGCGGCCAAGGATGCGCGCGCCATCCAGCTCGCCGCGATTGAGCAGCATCTGGCAGAAGCGCCCGTAGTCCGTGATGGTGCCGGTCAGACCGCCGCCGCCGGAGAACAGCGTGGTCGGTGCGCGGAACCGACTGACTGCCGAGGCTTCCTGCAGTTTGAGTCCGGGGGGACGCGGCGTGGCGGAGCCTTTCGCGCGGGCGCCCACGTTGGCCATGCTGGCGCCGGAGGTTGGCGCGTAACACGCGGCCAGTCGTCCATGGTTCGCTGGCGCCACGTGGAAGCCCGTGTCACGCATGGCCAGCGGTGCAAGGATATTGGCTTGCAGGAATACGTCCAGCGGCTGACCGGACCAGACTTCGACCAGCCGGCCGAGTACGTCGCTGGAGACGCTGTAATTCCACTGCGCGCCCGGTTGACAGATCAGGGGCAGGGCAGCGAGTCGATCCACCCACTCGGCCAAGGTACCGCCGGCGCCGGGAAATTCGATGCCCGCCGCCCGGTAGGCGGCATCAACCACGTTCGTCTGCATGAACCCGTAGGTCAGCCCGGAGGTGTGGGTCATCAGGTGCCGCACGGTCATGGGTGACGTCTGGGACTCGACATCGTCCAGGGCACCGCCACGCCATACCGGTGTATCCGCGAAGGCAGGCAGGTATCTCGCCACTGGATCGTCGAGCTGAAAGCAGCCCTGTTCGTAGCAGATCATCGCGGCGACGGTAGTGACGGCCTTGGTCATCGAATAGATGCGCACGATCGTGTCC
>JAGRHX010000910.1 GCA_020444775.1 Gammaproteobacteria bacterium | reverse complement strand
TACTACATCAAGAACTACAGCCTGTTCCTGGACATGATGATCCTGTTGCAGACGGTGCAGGTGATCCTCTGGGGCAAGGGCGCGCGTTGATGCGCCTGGGCGTGCGCCGCGGGCGATCCCTGCTGTGGCGCCCGGCAGTATCCGCGGGTCGCAGTCCCGCTATCGACGATGACCGGATCGGCCCGCGGTGCGTGTCGGAAACTGATCCGCAGTGCAATGGAACGCTGTGTGGGATGAGCTCATGAGCTTCGCGCAGATTGCCGCCGTCTCCTATCTGGCAGGGGCGATCGCCTTCGCCATGCTCAGCGTCTTGCTGTTGACCGCCTGGCGCGGACGTCTGCAGGGTGCTCTGCTGGTGGTCAGCTCGGTGCTGACCAGCCTGTGGTGCCTGGCCAGCGCGGCATATGCCTACGACGGCGTGCTGCCCATGTGGATGGTCTATCTGGTCGAGGCGGCCCGCGATGTCGCCTGGCTGGTGTTCATGTTCGGGCTGATGAGCGGCATTTCCAGTGGCGCCACGGACCGTGGCCGGCGCGTGCCGCGTGCCCGGGTGGTGGCGGCAATCCTGGCGGGGCTGGCGACCGCGGCCGCGGTGCTGGTGGGACGTTTCTCCGGGCAGGTGCCGGCGGAGAGCGCCCTGAAGCTCGTGCACATCGCGTTTCTGGGACTCTCCGTCTGGGTGCTCGCAGCCGTCGAGCAGCTGTATCGCAATACCCGGCCCGAGTTTCGCTGGCGGATCAAGTTCCTGGCGGTCGGGCTCGGCGGCCTGTTTGCATTCGATCTGTACTTCTACGCCAACGGGTTGCTGTTTGCCGAGTTGGACACCAACGCCTGGGCGGCACGCGGACTGGTGCATGCCATGGTCGTGCCGGCGCTGGCGCTGGCCGCGCGCAGGAATCCGGAATGGTCGCTGAACGTGTTCGTCTCCAGACACGTGGTGTTTCATTCCGCGGCACTGCTGAGCGCGGGCATCTATCTGCTGCTGATGGCAGGCGCCGGCTACTACATCAAGAACTTCGGCGGCACCTGGGGTGGGGTGGCGCAGTTCACCTTCCTGTTCGGGGCGGGACTGGTGCTGGCGGCGCTGTTACTGTCCGGTGCCTTGCGCGCCCGGTTACGTGTGGCACTGCGCAAGCATTTCTTCGCCAATCGCTACGATTACCGCGAGGAGTGGTTGAGATTCACGCGCACCTTGTCCTCGGCAAGCTCCGACGCCGAGCTCAGGCAGAACGTGATAAAGGCCTTCGCCGACATCCTGCAAAGTCAATCCGGGTACATGTGGACCCGGGGGCCGACCGGAGATTTCCGGGTCGTGGCACAGTGGCTGGCCGAGGCCCCGGCGGCCGCGGTCGAGCCTGTGGACGGTTGCCTGGGCCGCTATCTGGCTGATACGGGTTGGGTGGTGCAGGTCGACGAATGCCGGCGCGATCCGGGTCGATATCCGGACCTGGAACTGCCGCAGTGGCTGCGGGAGATGCACGATGCCTGGGTGCTGGTGCCACTGCTGCAGGGCGAGACCTTGATCGCCTTCATCGTCCTCGATCAACCGCCGGCGCGTCATCTGCGTGACATCAACTGGGAAGACTACGACCTGCTGAAGACATGTGGCCGGCAGGCGGCAAGCTATCTGGCCCTTCTCGAGGTGTCAGCCGAGCTGGCCGACGCGCGTCAGTTCGAGGCCTTCAACCGGCTGTCCGCGTTCGTCGTGCACGACCTCAAGAATCTGGTCGCACAGCTCTCGCTGGTGGTGACCAACGCCAAGCGTCATCTGCACAGCCCCGGTTTCATCGAGGACGCCATTGGCACGGTCGACAATGCGACCGCGAAGATGAATCGTTTGCTCGCCCAGTTGCGCAAGGATCGAGCCGCGGCGGTGACGCGCGCCCGACGCGTGGTGCTCAACGAGGTATTGGAGGAAGTTGTGACCGCGCGCGCTGCGATGCGGCCGATTCCTACGTTAGAGTCCTGCGCGCGCTCGGTGGAGGTCGATAGCGATCGGGATCGGCTCGGTTCGGTCATCGAGCATCTGGTCACCAACGCCCAGGAGGCGACCGCCGACGATGGCCGGGTTGTGGTGCGGTTGCGTGCCGATGAGGCGCAGAGCGCGGTAATCGAGATCGAGGATTCCGGTATCGGTATGGATGCAGCCTTCATCGCCGAACGACTGTTCAAGCCCTTCGATACTACCAAGGGCAATGCTGGTATGGGCGTGGGCGTGTACGAGAGCAGGGAGTTCGTGCTGCGTGCGGGAGGCCGCTTTCAGGTCCGCAGCGAACCGGGCCAGGGGACCTGTTTCACCATCCATCTGCCCGTGCGCGAGACGCCGGGCTCATCCAATGAACCGGTCATCGACGAGGTGTCCGCAAGCGCTGGCGACGAGCCGCCGTCGCCGCTTGTAGGACGGACCGCGACCGGACGCGGCGATGGAACGTCAACGGGCAGGATCGATTCTACCGTGGAGGCAGTTTGATGTGCGCGGCGCGCCGCAATAATCCTGTTTTGCTGGTGATTGAAGACGATGCAGGTCTGCAGTCACAACTGAAATGGTGCTTCGAGGGTTACGAGGTGCAGGTCGCGGGCGACGCCGATGCCGCGATCAGCCTGCTGAAGAAACACGAGCCGCGAGTCGTGACGTTGGATCTCGGTCTGCCGCCGGACCCCGCCAACGCCTCCGAGGGCCTGCGACTGCTCGGCGAGATACTGACGCTGGCACCGCATACCAAGGTCATCGTCGTGACCGGCAACGACGACCGCGAGAACGCGGTCAAGGCGGTCGCGGGTGGTGCGTACGACTTCTATCAGAAG
>JAGRHX010000909.1 GCA_020444775.1 Gammaproteobacteria bacterium | reverse complement strand
GCCCAGCGCGTGTGACCGATGCCGATACGGCCCGACAGCGGATCGCTGTTGAGCCGGTTTTCCAGATTGACCAACTTGCCCTCGGCGCGGCGACGGTCGAGCCTGCCGGCCTCTATGGTGGCGACGCCTGCCGAATCATAGCCGCGATATTCAAGCCGCTTCAGCGCATCGACGAGCAGCGGCGCGACCGGCCGTTGGCCGATAATCCCGACAATTCCGCACATTGGCCCATGCCCTCCGTCTTCCCGCCTGCCGCGCCAGCCATACAAACGACCGGCTTTTGCGGAAAGACACGTTTGGTTTCGGTTTGTTTCACCGGACTTGCGGCGAATTTTACCCGAAATTACGCGGAGAAAGTTGAAAATCAGCGAATTTGGTGAATGGCGGCGTGCCGGCCACGCCCGTTACTTCGCCGCCTTGCGCGCGGCATTGCGCTTGTTGATCTCGGCCGCCTTGCCTTCGCGCACGATCTGCTCGTCGCCGCGGCCGACGGCGAGCGCGTCGGCGGGCACGTCGCGGGTAATCACGCTGCCGGCTGCCACCAGCGCGCCGTCGCCGATGCTGACCGGCGCCACGAGGGCGCTGTTGGAGCCGATGAAGGCGCCGGCGCCGATTTCGGTTCTGTACTTGTTGTAGCCGTCGTAGTTGCAGGTGATCGTACCGGCACCGACGTTGACCCCGGCGCCGATGTCGCTGTCGCCGAGGTAGGTCAGATGATTGGCCTTGGAACCGCGGCCGATGGTCGTGTTCTTGACCTCGACGAAGTTGCCTATGTGCACGTCCTCGGACAGGCTCGCGCCGGGCCGGAGTCGCGCATAGGGACCGATTCGTGCATTGGGGCCGACGCTGGCCTGTTCGATGACACAGTTCGGATGAATCACCGCGCCGGCCGCGATCCGGCAATCCTTGAGCACGCAGTTGGGGCCGATGCTGGCATCGTCGCCAATCTCCACCTCCCCTTCGAGTATCACGTTCACATCGATGAACACATCGGTCCCGACCCGGACCGCGCCACGGACGTCCACCCGCGCCGGATCGGCCAGGGTCGCGCCGGACCGCATCAAGGCTTCAGCCTGTTGGCGCTGGAAATGGCGCTCGAGCACGCTCAGCTGCACACGGTCATTCACACCACTGACCTCGGCTTCGGTCGTTGCCAGATGGCTGTGCACCGGCACCCGGTCCCGCACCGCCATCGCAATCACATCGGTCAGGTAGTACTCACCCTGGGCGTTGTTGTTGTCCAGCGACGCCAACCAGGCGCGCAATCGCGCGGCGGGTGCGGCGAGTATGCCGGTGTTGCCCTCGACGATGAATCGTTGCTCGGGGGTGGCGTCCTTGTCTTCGACGATGCCGACCACCGCGCCCGCCGGGTCCCTGAGGATGCGACCATAACCGTCCGGGTCTGCCAGGCGAACGCTGAGTAGTCCCACCTCGCCGGCGCGCGCGGCCGCAACCAACGGTTCCAGGGTAGCGGGCTGAATGAGCGGAACGTCTCCGTACAGAATCAGCACGACCGCTTCGTCTGGCACCGTCGGCATGGCCTGCGCAACTGCATGACCGGTACCTAGCTGGCGCGCCTGCTCCGCCCAATGCAGGTCTAGATGGGCCATGTGGCGTCTGACCTGATCGCCGCCGTGCCCGTAGACCACGTGCACGGCGTCGGCCGCCAAAGCCCTGGCAGCGAGCACCACACGCTCCAACATCGGCAAGCCGCCGATTCGATGCAACACCTTCGGAATGGACGAGCGCATCCGCTTACCCTGGCCCGCGGCCAGCACCACCACGTGCAATGAAGACATCAATGCTCCTCAAGCGCCTCGAGCCAGAATGAGAACGTTATCGACTAATGGGGGCCCATGCATTAGCCGCGCATGGGAATTGTGACTAGAAACACATCGGTCTGCGAGACGTCCGACCAGGATGATCGGGCAGAACGCTGGGTACGGGCCAGCACCGACGGGCATCCAGGGGTTGACGCCGTGACATCATCGGGCTGCCGCGGCAGGCGAGCGTAGAGTGAGGAGCGGACAAGGAGTCAGGGCGGGCAGGCTCGGGAGAGCCTCGTGTCGTGGGCTGGTGGGTTCGAGGGCTGGTCGGGCCACGCTACCGAGAGCCCGGGGCGGATACGCGACGCAACCGCCCCGGACGCCACCAATCAACCGCGCCGATTGCGCATCCGACGAAGGGTCTGGATCTGCGCGGCGAGCTGAGCCAGCTCGGCACGAGCCCGGGCCTCGTCGATCTCGGAGGAGCGGTCGGCCAGAGCCCGCTCAGCGGCTTCCTTGGCCTGCACCACCGCTGCTTCGTCTATGTCCGCTGCCCGCACCCCCGTGTCCGACAACACGGTGACCATGTGGGGTTGGACCTCGAGCATGCCGCCCGAGACGTAGATGAACTCTTCGGTACCATCTGGCTTCAGCACGCGCACATCCCCCGGTCCGAGCGGGGTCAGATAGGCCGAGTGATTCGGCGCGATACCGACCTCACCCTCGATCGCCGGGGCGAAGACCATCTGAGCCTCGCCCGAGTAAAGCGAGGACTCGGCGCTGACGATGTCGACTTGGATTGTGGATGCCATCTGTCTGTTACCGTCTGTAGTGACGTGGGCGGCCTTCGGTCCGGCGGCGATGCGATGCCTCGGAGCCCCTCCGTGACTGCATTGCGCAGGGTAGCGCGTGACATGCTGCTACGGGGCGGATCCAGACGAGCCACGGTGCCGCGGCCGCGAGGCGACGCGGCACCATCGATCATCAAAGCTCGTCGGCGCGCTTCTTCACCATGTCCAGGTTGCCCTGCATGTAGAAGGCCTGCTCGGGGAAGCTGTCCATCTCGCCGTCGACGATGGCCTGGAAGCCGGAGATCGTCTCCTTCAGCGGCACATACTGTCCCGGCGTGTTGGTGAACTGCTCCGCCACGAAGAACGGCTGGGAGAGGAAGCGCTGGATCTT
>JAGRHX010000908.1 GCA_020444775.1 Gammaproteobacteria bacterium | reverse complement strand
TTCCGCCCCGGTGTGGCCGAGCGTCTGGGCATCGACGCGGCCAGCCTGCTGGCCCGCAATCCACGCCTGGTGCATTGCGCGATCACCGGCTACGGACCGGACGGCCCGGACCGCGACCTGAAGTCCTACGATCTGATGGCGCAGGCCGCCGCCGGTCTGATGGGACTGAGCGGCGAGCCGGACGGGCCGCCGATGAAGATTGGCAGCGCCTTCTCGGACATGGTGGCCGGCACCTATGCCGCGCTGGCCATCCTGGGTGCGGTGCACGAGCGCAATCGTTCCGGACATGGCCAATCGATCGACGTGTCGATGGTCGACTGTCTGTTCGCCATGATGATGGACGAGCCCTTGGATTGGTACGAACGGCTCGGACTCGCGCCCCGTCAGGGCAACCGCATCATGCGATTCTCACCGTTCAACGCCTATCGGGCACGCGACGGCTGGGTCACGCTCGGCGCGGTCAACGATGCCGAGTGGCATGCCTTGCTGGTGGTGATCGGTCGCGAGGATCTGAAGACCCATCCGGACTTCTCCCGACCGCAGTGGCGCATCGCCCACAACGAGCAGGTCGACGCGCTGATCCAGGACTGGGTTTGCGAGCATCCGGTCAGCGAGATCGCACAACGACTGCGCGCGGCCGACGTGCCCTGCAGTCCGGTGCGCACCCCGCAGGAGGCGTTGGCCTGGCCACACCTGCACGAACGCGGCATGCTTCGCCCGCTGGCGCGTCCGGACGGTGTCGCGACCGCGGCGCTGGCCTCGGAGCTACCCATGAAGTTCAGCCGTTCGCTCGCCGCCCACGACCGCCCGGCCCCGCCGCCCGGCGCCGACACCGATGAAATACTCACGCGATACCTGCGTCTGACCCCTCAGGAACTGGCCGCGCTGCGCGAGGACGGCATCATCTGAAGCGTCCGGGACACGCGCAGCCGGCACCCTGTTGGTCGCGCTCGTGCGGCCTCAGCCGCCGCGCCTGTAGGCTCGCATCAGCATACGCAAGCGGTCCTTGAAGTGCGGGCGCATCCGATCGGTCCATTCACTGCTGGCGGCCGCCTGCCAGGCCTCACCGAGCACGACCTGCGGATCCCGCACATGGTAGAGGGCGACGTGGCGATGGGTGCTGTCCCGAGCCAGGAAGCGGCGCGCGCTCAACACCCCCGGCACCGCCCGCAACGCGGGAATATGCTCCTGGTCGTACCAGGCGTTGAACTCGCTCTCGTGCTCGGCATCCACGTTCATCGCGTTGAGCAGCAGGCCACCGGCACCTGTAGGCGCGGCTTCCGCGCCTGGGTTGGTCTGTTCACCCTCGAAACGAATCAGTCGGTCACACATCGCCACCACCCGCTTCGACCAGATGGAGATGTTGTCGTGCGCCACCGCCAGATAGGCATCGCCATCCAGCACCGTGACCGTATCGAGATCGTAGGTCGCCAACGCGAGCTTCGGGTTGTCCACGCCGATCCAACGTTCACAGGCACTGAAGCCCTGGATGCGCTGGCGCTCGGGCAGGTGCTCGAAGTCGTACCAGTCGTGAAACTCGTCCTCGTGCGCGCCGCTGTAGTCGAAACCCGCGATCAGGATACCCATGCTCATCGGCCTGCTCCTGCTGAGATTGTAGAACCCGGCACCCCGTGTCGAGCACTGGTGCCCTTATCGATCGAAGACGGCCGCAGCCGGACTAGCTGGCCAGCGCCCGCTCGAGACGGTCGCGCAGTCGATACCAGTTGCCCACGACCGGCAGAAACCACGGATTGCCGTTGTACAACGGCCTCGATTGGAACGAGAGCCCGTCGAAGCCGCATTCGCGATTGGTCCGACCAAGGATCTTCAAGGCGATCTGACGTCCCAGGTAGCTCATCATCTGCACCCCGTTGCCGTTGCAGCCCATGCAATAGTGCATCCCATCGTGAATACCCATGTGCGGCAGATGGTCGAAGGTGAAGGCGATGTTGCCACTCCAGCCGTGGCTGATGCGCACCCCGCGCAAGGACGGATAGACATCGCACAGATACTGGTACAAGGTGCGTGACGAATCGCGGTCGGTGGTCTTGCGGAAGCTGGCACGGCCACCGAATATGACCCGCGTGTAGTCAGGCGACGGACGGTAGTAATACAACACCCGCTGGGTGTTGGACATGGTTCTGAAGCCGCGGAACATCGACTCCACACGCTCGACCGGCAGCGGCTCGGTGGCAATGATATAGCTGCCGAGCGGGATCAGCCGCCGCCGATGCCACGGCGTGAGCGGACCGGTGTAGCCGTTGGTGCCGATCACGACCTCACGCGCGCGTATCGCGGCCTGACCGTTCTGACTCACTACCGCCAGCTCGAATTCCTGGCCACGGCGCAGGACACCGGCCACCCGGGTGTGACCGCACAGGGTAACGCCGTGACGCGCACAGGCTTCGAGCAGCCCCTTGTGATACAGCGCCGGATGCAGACAGCCACCGGCATGCTCGAGCAGACCGCCGTGGTAATAGGTGGACTCGGTCACCTCGTGCATACGCGTGCGCGGCACCAGCTCGAAGCCTTCCCGGCCCTGCGTCTCGAGCTCACGTATCCGCGTCTCCAGGGCGCGGAAGGCTGCCGGGGAATGCGCGCCGACGAAGCGACCGTTCTGCTGCAGATAGCAATCGATGCCTTCGCGCTCGACGATCTCCTTGAGATTGTCCAACGTTGCGCGACCGTCATCGAGGATCCGCGCGGCACGATTCGAGCCGTAGGCGCGGGTCAGCTCGGCGACCGAGGCGAACTTGGGCTCGCCGGACAGCATGCCGCCGTTGCGGCTGCTCGCGCCCCAGCCCAGCTCGTGCTGCTCGAACACGCACACGCGTGATCCGGCTCGGGCGAGCTCCAGGGCCGCCGACAGACCGGAGTAGCCGCTGCCGACGATGGCCACGTCAACCTGCTCCGGCACCGGCGTCGCCGCGCGCGCCGTGGGCCGCGCCGCCTCCCACCAGTACGGCTCGGTCTTGAAGTCGGGGCCGAAGATCGTGTCCGACATCAGCACGGTCCGTCGATGACCGCCGGCCGCCAGGCGCCCACGCTGCTCAAAGCGGCTGCTCCAGCGTCGGTGCGTAATCGGCCACCGTGGTGCGATGCATGTCACGCACCTGCTCGGCATCGAACGGCCGGGCCCGATGCATCAGCGCGCGGTTGTCCCACATCACCAGATCCCATTGTCGCCATTGGTGCGAGTAGACGAAACGTCGCTGCGTGGCGTGCTCGGTGAGATCGCGCAGGAACATGCGCGCCTCCGGGGTCGGCCAGCCCTGGATCTGGCCGGCGTGCGAGGACAGGTACAGCGACAGCCGGCCGCTGCCGCGGTGGCGACGCACCAGACGCTGCGTCACCGGCGCGTTCTTGACGAGCTCGTCCTCGCGCCAATCGCTGAAACCGAGCAATCCACGCGAGTAGATCTGACTGTGCTCGCAGACCAGCGGCAGACACTGAGCGCGGGTCTTCTCGTCCAGCGCGTCCCAGGCGGCCCGCATGTCGGCGAACTCGGTGTT
>JAGRHX010000907.1 GCA_020444775.1 Gammaproteobacteria bacterium | reverse complement strand
CCGGCATCGTGCCCGAGCGTATCGTTCACCAGCTTGAAGCGATCCAGATCCATGAACAGCAAGGCCAGCTTTGCTTCGTGCCGTCTGGCTCGCTCAATCGCGTGTTCCAGGGTCAGGTTGAACAACACCCGGTTCGACAGACCGGTCAGCATGTCGTGGTGCGCGATGTGCGCCAGGCGTTGCTCCGCGGCCTTCAACGGACTGATATCCGACATGATGGCCACGTAGTTGCAGATCCGCCCGTCCTCGTCCCGCACCGTGTTGATGCTCTCCCAGGCCGGGAACAACGTGCCATCCTTGCGCCGGTTCCAGATCTCACCCTGCCATTGGCCGCTGCTGTGCAACGCGTCCCACAGCGCGGTGTAGAAGGCACGATCATGCTCTGCGGATTGATGCAGACGTGGGGTCCGGCCGAGGATCTCGTCCTGCTCGTAGCCCGTGATCCGGGTGTAGGCCCGATTCGCTGCAATCACCTCACCGCGAGCGTTCGCCACCAGGATCGCCTCGCGCGTGCTGTCGAAGACGATTGCAGCCTGACGCAGATGCTCCTCGGTACGCTTGCGCTCGGCGGTATCGCGTACGAACAATTGCCAGCAGCCGTCCGGTAATCGCTTGGCGCTGATTTCCACCGGTATACACCGCCCGTCGGCCCCGCACAGTTCCCAGAGGGACAGGTCTACACCATTGCGCAACAGGCGCCGCCTGGCGCGCCATAGATCGCCACGCCCCTGGTTCGGCAGGAACGACGCGAGCGTGCGTCCGCGCAGAGCCTCCGGCGTCTGCCCGAGCAGCGCGCAACCGGCCGAATTGACCTCGATGATGGCACCCGCAGGGTCGGCGACGACGATGCCATCGGGGGCATGTTCGAACAGCTCGCGCAGCTTGCTCTCACTGGCCCGGAGGGCCAGGTCGGCCTGCGTGAGATCGGTCACGTCCTGCACGGTGCCAACCATACGTACCGGCTCACCGCGTCTGTCCAACTCGACCACGGCCCGCTCATGCACATAGCGCACGCGGCCATCGGGCAGCAGCACCCGATGACTGATCGAATAGGCCGAACGCTCGTCCAAGGCCGTGCGTACGGCGCTCTCCACCTGGCTTCGTTCCTCGGGGTGGACTCGTTCGATGAACCACTCATGGGGCACGGTCCCGCCATCCGGCGTCATGCCGAAGATCCGATAGGTCTGATCGGACCAGGTCAATTGACGCGTGGACAGCTCCAAGGTCCAGCTACCGAGATTGGCGAGCCGCTGTGCATGCGCGAGCGACTGCTCACTCGCGAGCAACGCCGAAGCCCGGAGCACGGTGAGCGCTCGCAACCAGGCGAGCACCAGGGCGAGCAACACGCAAGCCAGGATCAGCCACGGAATCGTTCGGGCAACGCCATGCGCCGCCTGCCAGTGACTGAAGGAAACTCGCTCGGGCCCGATCCGGGTCACGATCAACCAGCGATCATCGACGTCATTGCTGGTCGGCACGGGTAGCCGGGCCGCGACATTCGGCTGCACGCTGGTGAACAGGAACAGGCCCGCATCGTCGAGCTGACTTCCGGAAGCCTCGGCGGCAATGGTCCGCCACACCCGCGGGTAGCGCTGCGCAAAGCCCTGGCGCCCCTGCAGCATGAATCCCCAACTGTCACCCGAATCCTCGCTGTGCAACCAGTATCCTGCCTCGTTGAGCAGCATCGCCTCGCCACTACTGCTGGCCATGGCCGCCTGATAGTGGTGCAACAGCTGCTCGGCACGATAGTTCAAGACCAGCACGGCTGACACGGCGGGCGCCTGCCGCTCGGACCCGCTGGCTGCAGGCAGACGCATGATCGCGCGTATGGTGGGCTTGTGGGGCAGCTCGATCTCGCCGTTCTCGACGTTCAGATCCAGACGCGAGAGGTAGATGCGCCCGGGCTCCAGGTCCATGGCCGCGCGAAAATAGTAGCGCTTCGATTTGTCCTGCAGCTCGCTTTCGGGCACGGCGAAAGGCTGGCCGGCATTGAAGTTGACTCGAATCCTTTCATGACCCGATGCATCGAGCAGGCGGACCTGATCGTAGATGGCGGTCTGCTCGACCAGGTTGAGTAGATCGTTCTGCAGGCGCAGGGTTTGCGCTCGCACCGGGTCACGCAGGTAGTCCTGCAGCACCTGCGAGTACGCCAGCCGCTTGAGGTCGGTGACCAGCACCTCCAGATCGCGTGTCAGCACGGCAACCGCGTACGCGTGACGCAGTCCCTCCTCCTCCAGCAGGGTGCGTCGCTCGAGTTCGAAACGCGCATGCTCGATCCAGTACACAGCAACCAGCACGGCGATGGAGCTGAGCGCGGACCAGGCCAGGAAGCGCGGCAGGAAGGATGCATGGAACGTCCGGCGGCCGAGCAGTGCCAGCGCGTCCCGGCCCTTGCGAAGCATGCGAAGCACATCCGGCGACAACGACCGTGACGCCGCGCGGAACAGCGAAGTGATCATGAGCAAGCTCGAATCCCGGTTCAGGCAGCCGTCGCCAAGGTGTGCACCCGTGTGCCGCGCACGCTCCGGGTTCGACGGTACAGGTCAGTATTGACGGCCCGACCCCCATGACCAGGAGACGAGCCACCGGACACGTAGTCCCAGCCTGTCAACCATCCCCACTCTGATTGCCCTGGCCGTATATCAGCCATGCCGCCGAAACGGTATCCGTATACGCACTCGAAACCAACGGCATGAACCTGATATGTCGATGCAGATCAGCCGTCAGCGGCGGCGCAGGCGTTTGTAGATCACCCGCAACAGCCAGACCGGGATCACCACCAGGGCGCCAAGCAAGATGTACGAGCCCGCCCAACCGAATGCATCGCGCAGCAGGTTCCAGGAGCCGGCGGCCAGCCGCGTGAGCGTCGCCAGCAGATCGTCCGGCGTCACCCCGAGCACCGCGAGCACCAGCCCCACAAACAGCGAGGCCAGCAACAGCTTGACAACGGTGCCTACGCCGAAACGGCCGTCTCCCATGCACGCCTCCTCGAACTTCAGTCCTACTCGCGGCACCACCGGCCGCCGCTGCCCGTGGCGGTCTGTGCACCGCCGGCCTCC
>JAGRHX010000906.1 GCA_020444775.1 Gammaproteobacteria bacterium | reverse complement strand
GCGCGGCCATCTCCTGCGGCACCGGTACCGCCTATGGCGCACTGGCACGATTGGATCTGCGCGGCGACGAGACCATCGCCATCTTCGGCCAGGGGCCGGTCGGCCTGTCCGCAACGCAGCTCGCACACGCCATGGGGGCTCGCGTCATCGCCATCGATCCGTCGGCACCACGACGCGAGATGGCATTGGCCCGGGGTGCCGACGCGGTCATCGATCCGCAGAGTGACGACCCGGTCGAGGCAATCAAGGCACTGACCCACGGCGAGGGCGCGCACAAGTCTCTGGACGCGACCTCGTCCCCGGAGGCGCGCCGCAACGCGGTGCGTGCCACGCGCCGCTTTGGCACCGCCGCGCTGGTCGGCGTCGGTGGTGACGTCACGCTCAAGGTGCTGCCGGACCTCATCCAGCGTCAGCTCACGCTGGTCGGACACCAGACCTTTTCGAAGAACGGGCAGGCCGATTGCGCCCGCTTCATCGTCGAGCGGCGCATCGACATCGACAGCCTGTTCACTCACAAGTGGCGGCTCGATCAGGCCGAGGAGGCCTATCGGTTGTTCGATGAGCAGAAGACCGGCAAGGGTGTGTTCCAACCTGCTTGATACGAGCCGAGGCTCATTCATCGCCAAACACGAGAGACGTTCCCCATGGACCAACTATTGCCCGAAGAGATCCCCGCGATCCGCGACGCCGTCATCAAGTTCATGGAAGCCGAGGTCAACCCGGTCATGGACGAGATCGAGCGCACCGGGGTGTTCCCACGTGACCTGGTCAAGCGGGCCGGGCAGGCCGGGTTCTACGGCGCGGTCTTCCCCGAGTCGGTAGGTGGCACCAATCTCGGTTACCTGGCAGCGTCGGTGGTGACCGAGGAGCTGGCACGCAACGACGTGCGCTTTGCTGCCTGCAACAATCAGCAGGGCTCGACCTGCCCACAATGCATCTACGCGGCCGGCACGGTCGACCAGGTGATGAAGTACGTGCCGCCGATCCTCGCCGGCGAGACCATCGGCATGATGGCCTTGACCGAGGCTGGCGGCGGCTCGGACGCGCTCGGTGCGATGAAGACCACCGCGACCCGCGACGGCGATGTCTATCGTCTGAATGGTTCGAAGATGTTCGCGTCGATGGCGAACGAGACCGATGTGGGCGTGCTGCTTGCAAAGACCGATCCGAATGCCGGTGCCAAGGGCGTCACCGCCTTCATCGTCGAGCCCAAGAAGTACCCCGGTTTCGAGGCGCGACCGATCGAGATGCATGGTCTGTCCAAGGCGCTGCGCACCAACGCGGTGTTTCTCGACGACTTTGTCGTGCCGGTGGAGAACCGCCTCGGCGCCGAAGGCGATGGCTTCAAGATCGTCATGCGCGCGCTGCAGCCCGGTCGGGTCACGGTCGCGGCCAAGGCGCTGGGTGTCGCGCGCGCCTGTTTCGAGGACGCGCTGCGCTACGCCAACGAGCGTGAGCTGCGCGGCCGACCGATCGGCAAGTTCCAGATGATTCAGTCGGACATCGCCGAGATGGCGGTCGCCATCGAAGCGAGCCGGGCGCTGGTCTACGAGGCGGCGCGGCAGATGGATGCCGACCTGCCGTCGAACCGGATCTCGGCGCTGGCCAAATACCACGCTTCGCAGACCGCGAAGATGGTCGCTGACAAGGCGCAGCAGATCTTCGGTGGCTACGGTCTGGCCTGCGAATACCGGGTGTCGTGGCTGAAGTCCTATGCCGATCTGTTCTTCACCGGTGAGGGCACCGCGAATGTCCAGAAGATCCTGATCGCCGAGGATGCGCTGGGCTACAAGGTCGCCGACCGTCATCACGGTCACACCGGTCTGCGGGATCCACGCAAGGACGACATCGCCAAGGAGCTGGCCGCTGCCTGAGCCACGAACTGTCGTTTGCCGAGCGATCGCGTGTAATTTGGAGAATCAATCGATGAGCGAAGCGCAATCCGAGGACTACGTGAAGGTCGAACGCATCGGCCACATTGCCGTCGTCGAGATGAACAGACCCCCGCACAACTTCATCGACGTGCCCCTGCTACGCGCGGTCGCCGACAGCTTCGACCAGCTCGATGCCGACGTCGGCTGTAGATGCGTGGTGCTGGCCGCGGCCGGTAAGTCCTTCTGTGGCGGCGGCTCCTTCGTCGAGCGCGGACCGGACAAGGAGATCGAGCAGGCACGCGCGGCCCCCAAGGAGAACCCGGTCTACGCCGAGGGGCTACGGCTGTTCGGGTTTCGAAAGCCGATCGTCGCGGCCGTGCACGGCGCCGCGATCGGTGGCGGACTGGGGCTCGCGCTGGTCGCGGACTTCAGGGTCACCTGCGAGGAAGCACGCTTCAGCGCCAACTTCACGCGCCTCGGCTTTCACCCGGGCTTCGGTCTGACCGTGACGCTGCCCGAGCTCATCGGCAAGAACCAGGCTGAGCTCATGTTCTACACCAGCCGCCGGATCCGCGGCGACGAAGCGCAGGCGATGGGTCTTGCCAACGTGCTGGTCGCGCAGAGCCAGGTGCGCGAGGCCGCCGTCACCCTCGCCACCGAGATTGCGGAGTGCTCACCGCTGGGTCTGCTCGAGACCCGCGCGACCATGCGTGGCGATCTGGTCGAACGGGTGCGCCGCGCGACCGAGCGCGAGTTCGAGGTCCAGAACCGGCTGCGTCTGACCGCGGACTACCGGGAGGGTGTGAAGGCCATGGGTGAGCGTCGGGTACCGGATTTTGTCGGTGCCTGATGTGTGGGGGGGAGCCCAAAGCGCCGAAAATATGCAGTAGGCGTTGGTGTGCAGTCAGCCAAGCCTTGCGGGCTCTGTATTCGGCCGCAGCGGCGAAGAATCCGTAGTCTACAAGCCGGGTGGTACAGCATAGTGGCGGTGCCTCTCGACGGCATGCAGGCCAAGCACTGACGTCAGTTCTTCGCCCAGATCGCTGGCGTCAACGCGATCCTCGTTCGCTACCCCCCGGCCCTTGTTGACTACCAGCTGATCGCACCGACTGACCTCAAGACCATCCCTGCCGCCTTCCGCACCGTCGGCCAGGTCAAGCGCTGAGCACCAAGCCCGATCAGGATCGCTCGGACTCCGCACTCACCACCAATTACCATGATATGGTAGTTATTGGTATAGATAGGAGGTCGATGACCATGCCAAAAAACACCAGCATCACCCTTGGCGAACACTTCGAGGGCTTCATCGCCGATCAGATCAGCCGCGGCCGCTACGGCTCGGCAAGCGAGCTGATCCGCGAAGGACTGCGCCTTGTCGAGGAGCGCGAGCAGAAGTACGAAGCGCTGCGCCAAGCGCTCATCGTCGGCGAGAACAGCGGCGACGCGGGTGAGTTCGACATCGAGAAAATCAAGCGGAAAGGCCGGGAAAAGGCCAGATCAGCGGGGTTGGATGTATAGCCTGCACCTCACGGAAGAGGCGGAGGAAGACCTGAGCAACATCTGGTTCTACACCTGTCAGGCCTGGAGCGTGCGGCAGGCGGACAGCTACCTCGATGAACTCTACGCCAGCCTTGCGCCGTTACAGCGTAACCCAGAGCTTGGGTGATCGCGCGAGGAGCTGAGGGCAGGCTATCGCTCTTGGCTCATCGGGCGACACGTCGCCTACTACACCTTGGTGGGGAACGCCGTGCGGATCGTGCGCGTCCTGCACCAGCAGCAAGACCCCGACTCCCACTTGTGAGGAATCGGCCCAGATGCATCAATCTACTGGTCAACTCGGCGGTGGCAGAGAAGATGACAGCGTTGATGACGGCGGAGTATCTGCAGACACGTGCGAAGCGAGGCAGTCGTGAACGGTTCGATACGGCGCTATCGAAGGTTGCCGACATAGAGCCGGAAGATGTCAATCGTTTGCCGGCGCTAGACGCGGGGCCAGATAACGCAGGAATCGAAGAGGCGTAGCCGCTCGAAGACGACGGAGCTGCGAGCTGGAAGTCGAGTGTTCCCGGTGCCGCCGTGCCTCGCGCCCTCTCGAGCGCGGAATCGCACGGCGTTCACCTGCACCGGCTGAATCCACTCACCCCGCCTCCCGACACCGATACATGATCGTCGCCTCCATCTCCTGCACCACCTCGTCGCGCTGGTTCTTGATCTCGCGCTTGAAGACGATGATGCCGCGGTCCGGCTTGCTGGTGGGCTTCTTCTCGATGACGGTCTGCTCGAGTCGGATGGTGTCGCCGTGCTTGACCGGCCCCTTCAGACGCCACTTGTCGATGCCGAGCAGCGCGAGCAGCGTGCCGTCGTTGATGCCGCTTGCGTACTGCAGTCCACCGGCGATGCCATAGACCATCGGGCCGTGCGCGATGACCTCGCCAAAGGGTGTGTTCCGGGCATATTCGAAGT
>JAGRHX010000059.1 GCA_020444775.1 Gammaproteobacteria bacterium | reverse complement strand
ATCGACTCCGGCGGGTTCTCGACCAGATCGGCGACCCGCTTGGCCAAGTCGACACCGGTCAGGCCCTCGCCCACGGCCTGCCGATAGGCTGCCGCGTGCACCTCGCCGCGGTAGGCCACCGACTTGAAGAAGTCGTCTTCCGCCATCAGCAGCCGGCTCGGCATCCGCACGGCCGAGCCGATGACGTCGGCCGCGGTGCCGGCCGGTCCGGACAGGCCCAGCCGCTCGGATGAGATCGCGCGGTACGGAAGCTCGATTTTGCCGGCTGCGTTGAACTGCGCCTCGCCGGCCTTCAGCGCCTTGCCGGCCAGGATTAGCCCGTCGCGCATGCCCTTTGTCTGGCCGTACAGCAGCGCCAACGCTTCGTCGGCACTGGTCTCGCCTGAGTAGATCGCCTGACTGATGTGCCCGGCCATCCATCGTTCCGGGATAGCCCACAGGCTGGTAAGGCTGTTCGACGTGATGTTGACCACGTGCGTTTTCGGCGAGCTCAACAGCGAGTTGATCCAGAACTCTTTGATCGCGTCAGACTTCGGCGTGGTGCTCTCGACGGCCTTGCGCGTGAACACGTTCAGCGCCCGCGGGTCGTCCAGCGCCAGCACAGCATCGGCCATCTGCACGGTCCCGGTGTGCCCGCGCGTGTGGCCCTGATCCATCAGCATCTTGATCGCGTCGGCGCGCTCGAGATCGCCAGCGACATCGATCCGCCACGATGCCAGCGCCCGGGCGGTCGCGGTGCGTGCGTCGATCACTTCGGCTTGGATCGCGTAGTGCGTGGCCAGCGCTCGACGGAACGCGTACATATCCGCCGGTTGGCCAGAGTCGCGCACGGCCTGCGCGAGCTCGGTGACGCGCTTGCCGCTGCCGGCCAGCAGCTGGCGGTAGGCCAGCGCCGTCGGCGCGTCCATCGGCTGGCCACGCTGCCGGGTCAGGATGTCGACATCATCGATCCCGATGTCGGCCGCCAGCGCTTTCCACTGTTCGAACGTCTGCTTCTCGCCGCCGCGCGCCGCGTTGATCGCCTTCGCGTCAATGTCCGCCAGCTGCTTGATCGCAGTGCGGATGTCCTCCGGCTCGTTGATTCTGGCAAGGTTAACCATGACGTTATCGCCGGGTGACGCATTGCCCGCGAGCACCCGCTCGACCATCTCTGCGGTTGCGTCTGCGCGGCCGGCTGCTTCGTCGGCTCGAACAACCGCAGTTGCGGCCTCAGGCACCGCAGGCGCACGCTCCGGCAGCGTGACCGGTCCGTCACCGGTGCCCAGCCGTGCATCGATGTCGGCCTGCGTGAGCGGCTGCAGTGTCGGATCGCTACGCGCCGCAGTCTGTGCGGCCTCTGCGCCCTGCTCGGCCGGTGTCAGCGCTCGGCGTGCCTTACGCGCCTGCCGGGCGGCCTTGATGGTGCGCAGCGTGCGGAAAACCATGTCGGTCGCGGCGCCCAGCGCGAGTCCCTCGACCATGTTCTTGAATCGGCCTTCCCACTCGCTGTCGCTTTCGTCCGACGCGAGATAGTTGACGACCATGTTGTTGAAGACCGGGTTGTTGGTCTCCTTCAGCAGATCGGCGAGCCGGCCATCATCACCGGCGAAGTTGATCATGTCCGTCGCAGCACCGGCCGCGATAGGCGTTGCGACCTTGCCGAGCCCGACCGCGCCGCCGAAGTAGCGCGACCACATCGCGAAACCGGTCAGCCACTTCGCCGTGCTGTGGATGATCCCGCCGGTGACCGAGCCCGGATCGCGGATGTCCGGGAGACTGATGTGCCCCTGCTCATCTGCGAACGACGAGCCGATCGGCAAGCGGCCCAGCGGGATCTGCTCTTCGAGCCAGTCAGACAAACCGGTCACGCTGTCCAGCGCGTTCTGGATGGCTGAGCCCGCGCCGATGACGATGGCGCGCGGCGCCTCGACCGCACCGGTCAGCACGTCGCCGATGACGTTGCCCGCGGTGTCGACTATTCCAGCAGAGCCGCTGCCGCCGGGCTGGCGCGCTCCAGGTCCTGCCGCAGCTGGGTCTTGCGGGGCTCCGGGCATTCCCCCTGACAGAAGATCGGATCCCCCAGCACCAGCGACTGGAGCAGGAGCGCCACCACCGCCCAGACGATCGCCAGCATCACCGCTCGGTCCAGCGGGTTGCCCCGGTGCCACAGGCTGAACAGTCCCCGGCGGAGCGCGACCAGCCCCGTCAGGAGATAGGCCAAGACGACGATCCAGATCGCTGGTCTCTGCTCGCTGCCGGTGCTGCGCGAACTGCTCATAGACGTTGGGCTCCTGCGTGCTCGCGGGCGCGCTCTCTCTGATCAGATCCTCGAGCGACTTCGCCATCAGCGTCGACCCCCGGTTGCGCCTGCCGCCTGCCGCTGCAGCGCCTGCACGCGGCGCCACTCATCCACCAGCCGCAGCTGGTCGCGGGCGACGTCCAGCGAGATCTGGCGATCCTGGAATGCCTGCTTGATGGCCTGCTCGGTCGCGTCGGTGTCGAGGTTCAGCCGGGTGCCGACCGCGGCGTAGGGCAACAGGAGCGCGTCGCTTGCATCATAGGTCGCCTGCTCCATCAACACGCGAGCGCGCGGCAGGATGTCGCGATAGACGGCTTCCGGGTCCTCTCCAGACTTCACCCGCTTGTCATACTCGATCATCGCTTCTTCGACCCGGCTATTCTGCCCCCCGAGCATATTCGACCCCGCTCCCCTGACGGGGATCGCGTTTCGCAGTGCCATAGCGTTGCGCGCATAGGCGGTTTCGGGCCCGGTGTTGCCTCGAGACGAGCGGTTGAGCGCCCGCAGACGCTGCGCCGTCTGATCAGTGATCTGGCCCTCGGTGCGCCCGGTGACGATCAGCCGGTCGGCGTCGTCCAGGTTGCCCGCGTCGATCAGCTGCTCGACCTGCTGCACGAAGTCGTGAGAATCGGCCGTTGCTGGCTCGATCGTCAGCATTCGAATTGCCCGCACGCCGTCCTCTGGCGTGATCTTCCGGCTGGCCACGAGCTCGTCGATGTCCTCGGTCGCCAGCGTCCCGGGCTGCTCAAGGATCACGCTGTGCAGCGCGTATGCCGCTCGGTCCTGCTCGATCTTCAACTGCCGTTCGCGCGCCCGCTCGGCCCGGTCGGCTGCGATGGCGGCTCGGTTGGCCAGCGAGTCCGCGCGGTTCTGCGCGGTTGCGGCCAGCTGGATCCGCCGCTTCGGGTCCAGGCCCTGGAACTGCCGCGGGTCGGCCAGCGCTGCAGCGGTGCCGGCGGGATCGGCCTGCAGTGCTCGCAGCACACGACCCTCCTGCACGTCGCCGATCCAGTCATCGCGCATCAGCGCCGCGGCCTTCGGTGTGATGATGCCGGTCGCCTGGGCGTCCTGGAGAACGGCCGATGCCTGCGCCATGGCGGCCTGCCGTTGCTCAGCGTCCCGCGCCTCGAATGCCTCATCGCGCAGCCGCAGCATGGTCTCGGTCATCGTGCCTTCAGCGATCTGGATCGTCTGCTTGCGCGCGTCCCGCATCACGTAGATTGATCGCTCGCCGATGAACTCGTCCAGTTCCAGCGCGACTGAGCCGTACAGCTGCGATCCCGGATCCAGCCCGTCCAGCGCCTGCTTGCGCACCTCGGCCGCGATCGCCTCTGCATCCTGCATGAGCGTGTCGGGTCGGGTCTGATCCATCGCCCGGGTCTCGTAAGCCCGCAGGAACGCCAGCCGCGCCTTGCTCAGCCGGGCGTGCCGCTCCTGCCGCTCCTGGGTCTCTCGCAGCTGTGCCAGGAACTGCGCCGACGTCTGCGCCAGCCGGTCCCCGGCCCGCGCCAGCGCGTCCCCCGGCTCGGTGCCAGCGCCCAGCGGCAGCGGTACGGCACCGGATGCCCTGGGGATGTTTGCTCGTTGCTCGCGCGGCCGAAACTGTGCCATCAGCCAAACTTCCCGAGGCTCTTACCGAGCGTCAGCGAGCCTTGCAGCAGACTCGAGCCGGCCTCGGTGCGTTTCGCCGCCGCGCGGGTGCTGGCCTGATAGCTACCGATGTTCGCCTGATTCTGGATCTGCGCCTGCCGCACGCCCGACTCGCGGCGCATGGTCTGCAGATCGCGCTCGACGTTGAATATCGTTTCCTCCATCGCAAGCAGCGGGGATCCCTCTTCGGGCACCACGCCGGACAGCGCTGCGGCCTGCTGTTGCGAGCTCAGCCGCGCGACCTTCTCCCGCTTCAGCCGCTCTTCCTCGTCGGCAAGCGCGCGCTGTTCGGCCGCCACATCGGCCCCCGCGACCTCCTGGTTGTAATCGGCTACCCGCTCTTCCTGCCGTGCGGACTGCCGCTGGCCCGCGAACGACATGGCCAGCCCGACCACCTGCCCGACGATCATCAACGCTTGCATCAGTGAGCCCCTCTCGGCCGCGTCCACGCCATCCGCACGCAGTCTTCGCCGGCGGGCCCGTACATCCGCATCAGGCCTTCGCTGTGCATGCCCCAGCACGCCCGGGACGCGTACAGCAGCGCCACGTCGTTGTGCGCGTCGATGGTGGCCTGACAGCGCCACAGGCCCAGATCGTCGCGGCCCTTGCGGTAGGCGCGCACCAGCGCGACATGCGCGGCCGCGGCCTGCGGGTGCCCGGCGTCGAACGCGGCCCAGAGCTCACCGACACCCGGCCACAGGATGGTCACGCCGCCGCATGCGATCACGTCGTCACCCGACACGACAGCGACGCCCGGCCGGCCCTCCATGCTCTCGATCTTGTGCACGCCGAGGCCCTGCGCCGCGGTCATCAGCCCGGGCATGCGCTCGATATGCTCTGCGGTCAGCTGCTCGACCTCAATCATCCGACACCTCTGCGTTGCCGCCGATCGACAGGATCGACATGGGCACAGGATAGTCGCTCTCGACCGTGATCTGCGCATCGTCAGACCAGCCGATGTCCTGCATGCGCACGATCCCGTCTCGCAGCGGCGGCGCGCGGTCCATCGGATCGGAGCCGCGCCGGAAGATGGCGGGTCGGCCGTTGATCGTCAGCGGGCCCGTTGCGAACACCCGGACGGCGATCGTGCCCCAGCCCTTGATCAGCTGCATCAGCTGGCCGTCGGCCACGGCAAGCGGCAGCGTCTTGAGGCGCGCCGTGTAGCCGAGTCCCACGTGCACGGTGCCCGCGTTCTCGCTGAGCGTGATCGCGCCGCTGGCCACGGTTTTGTCCGGCTGGGTCGCGCCGTCGGCCAGGATCTTCACGGTCTCGCCCTCCAGATGCGATAGACCGGTGATGGTGGTTACCTTCTTGCGCACCTGCCCGCCGGACACATAGGCTGCGTAACCGCTCGAGTCCTCGCCCAGCAGCTCAAACGTATCGGTGGTGCCGTTGGCCACGGTGAAGGATCGATCGTTCAGCTCGGTCATGCCGCTTGTGCTGGGGATGTCGCGGACGATCACCTCGTCGCCATCGGACAAGCCGTGACCGGTGATGGTTACCACCGTCGGATCGGCTGCCGTGATCCCCTCGACATCAAGCGGCGCATCGTAGGTCAGCCCCGAATCGACATAGAACGCCGTCCAGCCCGCGCGGGTGAATGCGTCGTCCAGGTACTCGACATACCGAACCGTCGCGCCGTTGACGCTGCGACGCACGACGATCCACACCTGATCGCCGCCCGTCGCCGGGATGACCGCGACCGATTCGACGTATCCCTGCGTGGTGTGCTCGTGCCACGCCACGACGTCCTGCGATCGGTCGTAGGTCATGCCGAGCAGCCGGCCGTCGACGGTCACCGCCCACAGGATCGGCACCGGCTCGGACTGGTACGCGATCTCCACGATGCCCTTCATGTCGCCCGGCCAGACGCCGGTCAGGTCCTCGGCCAGCAGCAGGAGATCGGGACTGCGGTACTTGTCATCGGCGAAGACGAAAGCGAACTCCCTGACTTTCCGCAGCCCCTTCTGAACGTACAGCAGCACCGCATCCACCACGGCCGGCATGATGTAGGCGCAGCCCTGCGTGGTCTGACGTCGGATGCTGATTTCCGTCGGCGTGATGCCGTTCTGCCCGCCGGTCGCGCGGAACTCGGCACCGTTCGTGCCGATGAGCAGATCCTCGCCGGCTGCCAGCCAGTTGATTGCGTTCACTCGACCGGACGCGATCGTGTAGACGAACGCGTCGGCGTCGTTGCTACCGGTGGTCATGTCGCCGAAGTCGGCGGCCTTCGTGCTCCAGATCTTCGACGGCGCGTTGTTCGTCCCGCCGAACAATAGCCGCTGTTCGTGGAAGCCCACGGCGCGCGGGTAGTTCCCCGCGCTGGTGAACGGATCGGCCGTCGGCGCGTAGTTGGCCAGCGACCACGCAGTGTGCGACGTGCGGGTGATGGTCCTGGGCTTGTGGCTCGGGTGCACCAGATAGAGCACGTCCGCGGACTGTGCGAACTGGACTTCGAATAGCTCGGCCTCGAGCCACGGGGTCGCAATCTCCACCGGCGATCCGCCGCTCTCGATCTGGATCCCGTCGCGGTAGAAGCGGGCGTATTGATCGCCGAGCTCGATGATGTAGGCCTGCGTGGTACTGAACTCGAACGGGATCAGCCGCGTCGCCTTGCTCGCTGTCTTGACCGCCGCGACGTAGCGCGAGCCCGACCGCTTATCCACGCCGCCCTGGTTGCGGACTATGACGTTCGTGAGCTCGGCCGCGCCGTTGTAATACTTCGCGACGTCGCTGCGCCCCCACAGCTTCGGCGACCAGATCCCGCTGGTGAAGTTGGACCAGAGCGGGCGCAGCCTGGGCATGGGTCAGGCGTCCCGCACGCTGTCCAGCGTGTTGGTGAACGGGTGCACCGGCGTGCCCTGCAGCGAGTCGATATGGCCACCATCGGCGAGCACGTCCTTGTAGGCCTGATACAGCTCGCGGGTGCGGATCTTGTCTTTGGTCAGGGTGTAACAGACCTTCGACGCGATGCGCATGGCGATCGCCGTGCCGAGCGTCGGATCCATCTGCGCCTCTGGGATCCGCGCGGTGTAGCGGATGACGAGCGACGACTCGTTGCACAGGAGCGTCCGCCCCTGCACCTCGAAATCGACGTTGTTGTTCGCCTCGCGGACGATCAGGCAATAGGGATCAGTCGGTAGCGTGAACGCGTAGGCCCAGCGCATCGGCGGCGTATCAGTGAGCGCAGAGCCGAGCGCGGCGGACCGTCTGGCGCTGTCCCAATCGAACGCGCGCAGCACCTCGTCGCGAGTGTCGTTATACACCGCGTTGACCGCGATCGCCTGCGAGCTGGTGTCGCTCGGGCTGGTGATGAGCGCGGC
>JAGRHX010000905.1 GCA_020444775.1 Gammaproteobacteria bacterium | reverse complement strand
GTGTTCGAGCTCTCCGGGGACGCGTCAGCGGCGAGCTCCAATCTACCCGCTCGCATCGACCTGAAGCACATCGAGCATGGCTATGACCCGGAGATCGATCCGGACGTGCCGCGTTTCACCGATGTGACCAGCGACCCCATCCTGCCGCCACTCTACGACCGTCAGGGCCGCGAGTACGCGCTGTTGACCCTGTATCAGGTCGACCCGCCGCTCGCGGACCTGCCGTCCCGCGAGCCCGGTGTGGACCGAGGTCTGGACATGCGAAGTCCCGCGGATCTGGTCAAGAGCGCGTACTCGAACTACGTGAGCGCCGTGTTCACCGACGACGCCGAGAAGCTAGCCGTGCCGAATCATCCGATCGGACACTTCTTCGTCAAGCTGATGCTCGGCGGCCATCCGGTCCTGTACACGGGCATGACCACCATACAGCGCGCCGACCAGGAGCTCGTGGCGCTGAGCTTCGGTCAGCAGCTCGGCATTGGCGGTGTGTTACTGACGCCGCAGCCGGGACGGCTGAACTCGGCCACCGAGGTACGTGATGAGCTGGCGCTTCGTCAACGTCGGCTCCGCGTGATCGACGGTCTGCACTATCGCATCGAGAACGGTCGCAATGTGGGTCCCGAGCACATCATCACCGATGGCAATGTGGTCTTCGCACGCTTCAAGCTCCCGGCCGAGAATGCCCGGGACGCACTCGACACCTTCGTCGAGTACATCGCGCGCGGTCAATACCGACGCTTCGGTTCGCTGCTGAGCCGCCCGCACCGGGGTAGCGGTGCGGGATGCGCCGCGTTCGCGATGTCCTGGTTGAAAGCGGCCGGTGTCATTCCCTTTGTCGAGGAGCCGCCGTGGTCAGCTGGCGACGCGCCAGCCGTGGGTGTCTCGAGTCCAGATAAGCTGTGGCGAGAGCTGCACCGGACCATCCACGTGCCTTGGGCCCATCTGGGCTGCGACGCCCGGTCCGGCGCGGCGGCCGCCTACCCGGCTGACTACACCTTCTACGACCTGCTGCTACATGGTGAGAGCCGGTCCGATCTGATGCATGCCCTGCCCGGCCTGGTCGAGAGAATCCGCGCTGACCAGGGTGTGGTCAGCGCGACCCTGTTCGAGTTCGGCGCGCGTACGCCGCTGCGGGATCTGCTCATCGCCCACCGACGCAAGGACGATCGCGATATCGGCGATTATCGCTGGGCGCCACCGGGACAGGGGCTCGCGGTCGGATTCTGGGACAACGGTCTGTTCTCGCGCTGGATCAAACGGCTCTGGCGTCAGCAATCTGTGCCGACATTCGCCCGACTGGTCAAGGAAGGGCGATTTCTCGGCGTGGAGATTGATGCCATGCAGCTCGCACGGCGTAACGAAGCGTTCTTTGTCAGCGCCGACCGGCTGCGTGCCGAGCGAGCGGTGCTGCGCGACGAGCACAGCCGACCGCGATCGTGTCGCGCGCTGTTCGGGCTGGGCCTGTACTGAGCCGAGTCGAGCTGCGACTCAGCCCCTTCCGGTGTCACCCCTGTCCCGTGTCGGTCTTGACCACGCCCTGCTCGTAGAAGGCCTCGATCTCGTCGTGACGATAGCCGACCTCGTGCATCACATCGCGCACCTGCTGGCCGAGCAGGGGGGTCGATCTCGGTGTCGGCGCCGGGGTATCCGCGAACTGCACCAGCTGCACCGCGACCTTCAAGGCGCCGGCGGTCGGATGGTTCACACTCGCGACCATCTGGTTGGCCAGGGCATGCGGATCCTCGAGGAATACCTGGCTGTCACCGGGCACGGCTTCAGCGTGGGGCACAGCCGCCGCTCGCAGTTGCTCCATCAGTCCAGATCTGCTGTGGTCCGCCAGCCGTTCCGCGAGCGTGGCCGCGAATGGCGTATCGTTGGGATGCAGACTACCGGACGCCTCCTCGGACGCGGCCTCGGCGACGCCGGCAACACGTAGCAGCGCCGCGCGCTGCTCGGCCGTGTCCGCGGCGATGTAGACCCAGCCGTCCGTGAGCCGGTACAAGCGGTGGAAGGGATTGAGCCCGTACTGTGCCTTGTCGGCCAGGGGTCGGCGTGGCTTACCGGCGTAGCGTGTGAACCATTCCGAGCTGAGCATGATGCCGCCGCTGAGCAGATTCGAATCGACGCGCTGCACCACGCCACGCCGGCTTCGCGCCAGCAGGGCGAGCACCGAGCCGAACGCCCCCAGTGCGCCGGTGGTGAAATCGGTGGGCGCGAGCTGCGCCGGAAACACCGGCTGGTTGTACTCACCACCCTGTGCCCGCTGCAACCCCATCAAGGCCTGCGCCAGCGGATCGATGCCGGGTCGCTTGGAGTACGGCCCGGTCCAGCCGTAGCCGGTCAGGTGGGTCTGGATGAGTCGCGGGTTCACCGCCGGGCCGATTCCCATACGCTCGGTGGCATGGGGTCGCAAATTGGCCAGCACCACATCTGCGGACGCGGCGACCCGCTGCACCAGGGCCTTGCCCTCGTCGCGACCGGTGTCGACCGAGATCGACCGCTTGTTGAAGTTGACGCTGTAGAAATAGGTACGGCCGATCGGACGCGAGATGTCACCGGCCAACGGCTCCAGCTTGACCACGTCCGCGCCCAGGTCAGCCAGCAGACGACCGCCGGTTGGGCCTGCGATCAGGTTGGTGATCTCGAGCACCCGAACGCCTTCGAGCGGCGGTCGCAGCGGCCCACCCGCCTCCAGACGCGGCGACAGCGGCTGCAACGCCGGCAAGCCGTCATGGATAGGCTGACGCGGCCCCCGCACCACACCCCGCGTGCCGCTCAGCTCGACCGCCACACCCATCTGCTGCATCCGCCCGACCTTTGGATCGTCGAGCTCCACGACCATCTGGTTGTGCGCGATCTGCGGGTCGTCCAGACCCTCCTCGGTCTGTCGCGCACGGGCGAAGGGGATGTCGGCGGCCTCGAAATCCGCGGCCCAGTCCTCGTAATCGCGCTGTCTGATGATGTCGGTGAGGATGGTACGTAGCTCGGCGTCGGCTTCCGGCGTCTTCGGCTGATGCCCACCACCGTAGATCGGGTCCTCCAGTCGCTCGGCAATGCCCATCAGCTTCGCGGCACGACCGATGAACCCCAGATGCACACAGCCGAGCTGCACCCAGGCGCCGCAACGACACTCGTAGACACTGTAGAACGGCGCGCTGCCCGACGGATTGGTCTGGAACACGTGCCGGGCCAACCGTTCACCCAGCACCTTGGGGTGATACAGCAATGCGCCGGCCATCAAGGAGGTGCGCACCGCCCGCCCCCTGCCGCTTCGCTCGCGCGCGAGCAAGGCCGAGACGATGCCCAGATCGGCCAGGATCGCGGCACCGACGCTGGGTAGTGGATGCACCACGTGAACCGGTGGTGGACGGAATCCCGGCATGCTCGCCAGTATGCCGGTCCGGGCCAGCACCAGGTCGTCGATCGCAGGCTCGTCCTTCAGCGGACCGGTCAATCCGTAGGCGGTGATCGAGCAGCTCACCAGCGCCGGGTTGATCGCCGCCAGACGCCCGGGTTCGAAGGCGCTCCTGCCTGCTGCCGAGGGCGGCATGTCCTCGACGAGCACGTCGGCACCGCGTAGCAGCCGCTCGAAGGCCTCACCGTTCAGGAGATCCGGATCGTCGATATCGAACCGATACCGCTCCTTGCCGCGATCCCAGACCAGGAAGCCGCCACCCCGGCTCGAATCCTCGTCGTCACCACACAGCCGGATCACACGTGCACCGTGATCACCCAGCATCATGGTCGCCAGGGCTCCAGCCGCCGTACGGGTCAGATCCAGCACGGTGAATCCGTGCAGCGCGCCGGACGAGGCTTCGCCATGGGAGGAGATCGCTGAGCTCATGGATGAACGGACCTGCTTTGAACTATTGAACACGCCGGCCGGGAACCTGCCGACCAGTCACCTGACGACCCGAACCGTGCCAAGCGGGAACGCATCGATCAGCACGGTATCGGCTGGATACTTCTCTACGCTATGACCCGATCGGCCGTATCGGTCGAGGCTCAGATCTGCGAGTAACCCGAGCCGACGCTATCGACACCTCGCCCGACCGCCTGGTCGATCCAGCCGAACTCCTTGAGGATCTGCTGACTGTAGGTGACCCGGCCGTTGACCTTCTCGGGGGGCTCCGTGGCCAACAGCAGTGCCGCTCTGGCCATCATCATCGGCGGCTCGCCACGCGGATCGTCCATACCGCTGACCAGTCGATGGAACACGGTGCCCGGCGTCGGCACCACGCGCGACGGCGAGACCGCGGTGATCGAGATGTTGCCATGCTGCGCCATCTCCTGGGCCAGGCCTTGCGTAAAGCGTTCCAGCGCCGCCTTGCTCGCCCCGTACATGGTGCCACCGCGCACGGTCTTGTCCTCATACGGCCCTCGCCCGGGTCCGATCGCCGCGCCCGAGCTGATGTTGACGATAGCGCCACCACGCCCACCCATCATGTCGGTCAGCACCGCCTTGGACAGGATGAACGGCGCGTGCACGTTGATCTGGAACGACTTCACCCAGCGGTTGGTGGGATAGTCGTGGGTCGGCAGGTAGTAGTTGAGCGCCGCGTTGTTGACCAGCACATCGACCGGTCCGAAAGCCGCGCGACTCTGCTCGATCAGCGAGAGGCATTCGGCTTCGACCGAGATGTCCGCGGCGATGGCATGCGCCTCGCCACCGGCGTCACGGATCGCCGCCACCGTCGTGCTCAAGGATCCCTCCAGACGATGATCGCCCTCGTTCAGCGTTCGAGCCACACAAACCACGCGGCCGCCCTCGGCCGCGAACAGCTCGGCGATGACCTTACCGATTCCGCGGCTGGCACCGGTAACGACTACACACTTGCCATCCAGCTTTCCCATGACGCCCCCTCATCGAGTTGACCGCGAGCCTACTGCTCGTTGCAGGCTTGTTCACAACACATGACTGCTGCTCGGGCATGATTGCAGATGGTCGATCTCAAATCCATTCACCACCACGTCCCGCCAGCAGGTCGACCAGCGCATCGATGCTGAGCACGCGCAGCTCGCGATGATTGCTGTCGATGATCTGCTCGTCCTTGAGCTCCTTGAACACGCGTGCCACAGCTTCTCGAGTGGTGCCGATGAGGCTGGCGATCTCCTGATGCTTCGGCGGTGGCCGGATGATGGCCGTCCGCCGATCCTCACTCGCGGCCCGGGCCAGTCGCAGCACCTCGGCATGCACCCTGGAACGCACCGCCAGCGCGCTGAGCTCGTAGACACGAATGCTCAGGCTACGCACCAATGCGGCAAGACGTCGATGCGTGAACAGGTTCAGCTCGCTCATCTCGTTGAGCAGGCGCAGGAAGGTGTCGCCGTCGAGCTTGATCAGCGACACCGCGCTGCGCGCCACGATATGCGCGGAACGTGGCTCCCGGTCGATCGCCGACAGCTCGCCGAACATCTCACCGGCGCCCTGGTCCCTGAAGGTCACCTCGCGTCCGGTCGGCGCGAAGATGGTGACCCTGATCTCACCCTCGTAGATGAAATAGACGTCGTGCTCCGACTCGTGATGAGAAACGATGAGGTCACCGGGTCCATAGCTATAGCCCTGGCAATGACGGGCGATGTGCACGCGGTCTGACTCGGACAGCATGGACAGCGCGTCAATCCGCATCAGCATGTCGGCGTTGACTTCGAACACTCGTGTCGACATGGCGGCATTGGTCCCTGTGTATTGGTCTTGCGAAACGCAGGAACGGCCCCGCTCCGGTCCCGGCGGACATTGTCCGGGACTGGCACGGATGCGCGTGAGGACAGGGCGAGTGTAGTCAATCCGAATCGGGACGGGCAATTCGAGCCATCTGGTCCACCAGCGGCGGGCGCCGGAGCGGCGGACGGATTCGTACGGTGGGCAGCGTGCGGGACGGCGCAACGGGTCGGATGACCGCGAGTCACCGGAGCTTCAATGGGAGAGCGGTGTCGAGGCCGGTCGCGACTACTCGCGACCGGCCTTGGCGACCATGGCGGTCCTACATATCAGCGAACTTGCGCGCGCCCGAACCACGGTTGGCGTAGTTCTCGGCGGCGAACGACCAGTTCGCCAGACTGTCCAGGAAGGTGCTCAGATAGGCCGGGCGACGATTCTGGAAGTCCAGGTAGTAGGCATGCTCCCAGACGTCGATGGTGAGCAGCGGGATTTGATTGGCATCGGTGATCGGTGTCTCGGCATTGCCGGTCTTGGTCACGCTCAGCTTGCCCGATGGATCGGTCACCAGCCAGGCCCAGCCGGAGCCGAACTGGGTGGCACCGGCGGTGGCAAGTGCCTCCTTGAGCTTGTCCAGCCCACCACAATCACGGTCGATCGCGGCGGCCAGATCGCCACTCGGCGCACCGCCACCCTTCGGCGACATGCTGTGCCAGTAGAACGAGTGGTTCCAGACCTGGGCGGCATTGTTGAAGTTGCCGCCCGAGGAGCTGCGCACAATCTCCTCCAGGGACTTGCTGGCGTCCGCGGAGTCCTTCAGCGCGTTGGCCAGGTTGGTCATGTAGGTCTGGTGATGCTTGCCGTAGTGAAAGTCCAGCGTGTTGGCGCTGATGTGCGGGGCAAGTGCATCCTGGGCGTAGGGAAGCGACGGCAGCTCGAACTTCATGCGGATTCCACCTCTGTTGCGTACGGATGTAGACGTTATTGGATGTTCTTCTGCGGTACCGGCGATCCTACGCGAAACACGCGCGCCGCAGCACCGGCGTTCGGACCACGGGAGGAAGCCCCCGGGGAACCGCTCTGCATCAGCGCAGCCCTCACGGCCCGCCCGATCAGCCGTTCCCGCCCGGCACGGGAAGATGCCGGCAAGACCGACGGCCCCGGGGCCCCAGGGAAGAACGCGTTTGCCCTGGGCAGGCGCTGCCCGGATCGCGCGGCCGCGCAGCGGCCGATCCGTGCAGAGGTCCTAGAGTAACGCATGCGCGCCGGCTTCGCCCGCCGCGCACAGGGCGCATCAACCGCCGGTGGTATTGGTGCTCGCGGGCGGTGTCACGGCAGGCTCTGGTGAGCTGGAGCTCGCTCCTTCCCCGCTGCCGCCGGTCTCGGCGGCCGGTCCGGTCTGGGTATCACTCGCGGCCGGTTCCGGCTTGGCGAGGAGATCGGACTTGCGCCGCTTCAGGTAGTCGAGCTTGAAATCCGGGATCTCGTAGACCCAGCCATCGATACGGGCGGCGATGCGGTCTACCTCCTGCCGGGCCGCCTCGGCATCGAGTAGGGCGGGGGGCAATGGCACGCTCCGCCCTGCCGGATCGACGGCGGCTTTGCCGTCATCGCCATTCGCGCTCTTGTCCGTCGACTCGGTAGCGCCGTCGCCCGACTTGTCGTTGGACTTTTCGTTGGACTGGGGGAGCTCGTCACGTAGCGATTCGTCGTAGCGGACGCTGAAATCGCCGAGCACCTTGTCGTCCTGCTGCCAGATCCGCGCCTCGAAGCGCATGCCGTCATAGGTCAGCATGCTGACCTGATAAGCCTTCTCCGGCACCGACACCTCGTCGGCAGGCATGACGTCATCCAACTCCAATGACATGAACACCCGCCCGATGTCGTTCACTCGCCAGGCATCGTCGATCTTCTCGTCCGCCTGCAGACCGCGGATCTTGAAGTTGGTGTCCCCAGGCTCTTGCTTGTAGACCTCGAGCTCGTAACCATCCGGCTGACGCACGTGCACGCTGAGGATTCGATCCGAATCGACCTTGACGATCTCCCGATTCATCCAGTCGAGCACGGTGCTGGCCGCGTACGGCAGGCGGCCGCGTACCGTCCAGGCCTGGTCCTCGGTCGGGGGCAGGACATGGATCTCCTCGTCACTGGGGTTACCACGCGCGGGCTTGCGATTGCCGATCGTCAGCCTGGCCAGGGTCTCACCGGATCCATCCTCGACCTCGATACGCACCGCGCTGCTGTCCGCTTTGCCGGGATCGTCCAGACCCAGCTTTGGCATGAGCGCCTTGTTGCTGGTCTTCGGCTCGAGATAGGTGAGCTCGCTGGCGCCGAGCAGCAGCTCGCGCACCTTCTGCTCGTCAGCCGGGTAACCGTGTCGCGACGGCACCTGCCAATGGCCGTCCTTCAGGTCCACCTCGAACTGCTCGCCGCCGGATTGGATGTCGATGACCCGAGCCTGGTTCACCTCGTCGAGCAGGGCCGGAAAGACCTTCTCGCCCACCTTGGGCAAACCTTGCTCGGGCTGCAGCGTGGTGTAGGCCCCCCAGGCAACCAGCCCGGTGATGACCACCAGCAGCAGAAACGTCTTCAGCTTCATGATTCGACTCCCGCCTACTCAAGCCGCCGCAGGCCGCCGCGCCGCGGCCGAACGGCGTTGCATTCGAATCAGGCCGACGATCAAACCGCCGACGCCAATCAGGATCGGCACCAACGCGATGTTGATGAACTTCAGCCGGTCCTCCAACGCATCGATGCTACGCCGCAAGGCCAGCTGCACGTCGCGCAGCTCCTTGCGAATCTGCAGCCGCTGCTGCTGGAATCTCGCCAGTTCCTCGCGCTGGGCGCTGCTCAGGATCAGCGCTTCCTCGCCCGGCTTCTGCCCCTGCAGCTCGACCAGACGTTGCTCGGTCTCCTGTAGCTGCTCGACCAGTTGCTTCTCCTTGTCCCTGAACTGTAGCTCGGCGTCGCGACGCAGCTCGTTGATGCGCTCGAAGGGTCGGATGTAGTTGCCACGGCTACGCACCGAGATGAGCTCACCGCCGCCGGCGAGATTGTCCAGCGCGTTGATTACGAACGAACCGTTGCCGGCGGTTGGAATGGCCAGACGCGAGCCGAGGATCTCCTGCACCTGGACCCAGAAGCGGTCTTCGAGCATATCCGTATCCGCGACCACGATGACGTTGATGTCCCCCTCGGACTCGGCCAGATGTGGCGGCTTCTGCGTGTCCGCACCCTGCTTGTCGGCGGCCGCGCCGTCGTCCTTCTTCTGTTCGGCGTCGCTGGCGGCGGGCGGTGGTCCGTCCGGAAACGCGCTGCGGGCCTTGCCGGTAATACGCGCCGCGAGCATCCGTACCTCGCCACCCGGCTGGTAGGTGCGATTCACGTCCTGCGGATCGGCGCCCTGGGCGACCACCATCTTGCCGAACAGCGATGCCTTGTCACTGGTCTGGAGCAGCGGCGTGACCGTGGTCCCCGCCGCCTCGACCCGGGTCAAGAATCCCGGGGTCGCCAACGTCACGTTGTTGAGCTCGGAGGTGGTGATGTCATCATGGTTGACGGCCTCGCCGGTCAGGTTCAACCACAGCGGATAGTCCATGTCCACAAAGCGCCCGTCACGCGGCACGCGGACTCGCGCCGCGTAGGTCAGATCGCCGACCAGCTTGCTGTCGTCCATCTGCACGCCCCAGCTCTGGAGCAGCTTCGCCGGGTTGGAGGTATTACCGAGCAAGGCGCTCATGCCGGGCTGCTGCGCGTTCTGTCCCTGGTCCACCGCGCTGAACGGATCGACAAACACCAGGGCCCGCCCCCCACGCATCACGAACTGGTCGATCGCGTACTGGATCTTGTCACTCAAGCGTTTCGGGTGGACCAGCAGCAGCACGTCCACCTCCTCGGGGATCCGATCGATGGCTTCATCCAGCGGCAATACCGTGAACAGCTGGCGGATCTGCTCCATGATCGCGAACGGTTCTGAACCGAAACCACGCATCATGGCCTGCGGCCCGCCGCCGTCCAGCTGCAGATCGCTGAGCAACCCCACGGTCGGCAGCTTCGTCGTGGCGAGACTCTGGACCAGACGCGCCACGTCGTATTCCAGGAACTGCTCACGGGCGGGCGACAGATAGGGGATGACCTCCTCCTCGTCGGTCGACCCGGTACCGACCAGACCGAAATAGAAGGTCTCCGCACCGCCCTCGATGGGGATCCCGCTCAGACCGAAGGCGACCGCGCGATCCTCTTCCTCGGAGAAGGGCTCAGGGTCGACCTCGAGCAGGGTTATCCGGCCGTTGGACTGGCGCACGAACTCCTCGAGCAGATCCTCCACCCGGCTCGCATAGGAGCTGACGCTCGGCAGCTTGGTAGCCAGCTGCTTGGACAGATACAGACGCAGCGTGATCGGCTCCTCCAGCGAGCCGAGCACTTTTCTGGTGCCATCCGAGAGGGTGAACATCCGACCCTCGGTGAGATCCACGCGCGCGGACCTCAAGGTGGCATTGGAATAGATGTTGAGGGCAACGAGCAGCACCACGGCCAGGATCAGGCCCGTTACCGATAACAGACGTTTGCTCATCGGTGCTTACTCCTCAGGCTTTCTTCAGCTCGACCACCACCGCGTTCGCGAACAGCCAGAACACGATGACACTTGCGAAATAGATGATGTCGCGCACGTCCAGCACGCCCTTGGAGATGGTCTGGAAGTGGCTGAGGAAGCTGAACGAGCTGATCGCCTCGACCACGAACTGCGGGGCGACCGTGCCGACGAAATCCAGCACCAGGGGAAAGCCGCTGAGGATGAAGAGCAGACATATGACCGCACTGACCACGAAGGCGATGACCTGGTTTCGGGTCAGCGCGGAGATGCAAGAGCCGATGGCGAGGAAGCCACCCGCCATCAGCAGGCTGCCCAGATAGCTGGCCAGGATCACCCCATTGTCCGGGCTACCCAGGTAGTTGACGGTCAGCCACAGCGGGAAGGTCAGCGCCAGGGCCACCGCCGCGAACGCCCAGGCGGCCAGGAACTTGCCGAGCACCGCCTGGCTCATGCTGATCGGCAGCGTCATCAACAGCTCGATGGTGCCACCGCGCCGCTCCTCCGCCCACAAACGCATCGCCAGCGCCGGTATCAGGAACAGGTACAGCCACGGGTGGAACTGGAAGAAAGCGCTCAGGTCCGCCTGATCGCGTTCAAAGAAATTGCCCAGGTAGAAGGTGAAGACGCCGCTGAGGAAGACGAATATCGCGGCGAAGACATAGGCGATCGGGGTTGCGAAGTAGCCGTTGAACTCGCGCTTGAAGATAATCCAGACATTGCCCATCGCAACCGCCCTCAGCTTCTCTGGCCCGAATCGCCACCGGTGATGTGGCGAAACACGTCATCGAGGCGACCACGCTCGACATACAGCTCGTCGGCGCTCCAGCCGTGCTCGCGCAGACACTGGTTGACCGCCCCCAACAGCGAGGAGCCCTGCACCGGCAGCACTCTGAGCGTCACTCCCGCATCGGTCTGCGCTACGGTCTCGACCTGCCTGACCCCGCTCAGGATGCCAAGCGCGCCACGTGCCCGGTCGGCATCGACTCCGCACAAGGTGAGCGTGATTGCGTTGTGGGTGCTCGATTCGGCCAGCAGCTCGTCCGGGCGACCGTCGCGCACGATCCGGCCCTGAGCGATGATGACCGCCCGGTCGCAGACCGCCTCCACCTCCTCGAGGATGTGGGTAGACAAGACGATGGCCTTGTCCGCGGCCATATCGCGGATCAGGCCGCGGACCTCGTGCTTTTGATTGGGGTCGAGCCCGTCTGTGGGCTCGTCAAGGACCAGAACCGGCGGGTCGTGAAGAATCGCCTGCGCCAGACCGACCCGACGCTTGAACCCCTTGGACAGGGTCTCGATAGGCTTCTCGAGCACCGATTCCAGACCGGTACGCTGCACCGCCCGTTCGATACCCGCCTTGCGCTGGGCTCCGTGAAGACCACGGATCTCGGCAATGAAGTGCAGGAAGCTGCGCGGCGTCATGTCACCGTACAGCGGCGCCCCTTCGGGCAGATAGCCGATGCGACGCTTGACCGCGATGGGCGCGCGGGTTACGTCGTCACCGCCGACCTTGACGCTGCCACCGTCGGGCACCAGGAAGCCCGTGATCATCTTCATGGTGGTGGACTTGCCGGCGCC
>JAGRHX010000904.1 GCA_020444775.1 Gammaproteobacteria bacterium | reverse complement strand
GAGCAGCTGCTCGAAGCCACTGACCACGGCGCGCGCCGGGTCGTCCGGGGTGCTCGCCACTTTCAGGAAGCGCGCCGGCCGGCCCGGCCCGCTGAGCACGAAGTCGGTGAATGTGCCACCGATGTCAAAAGCCATACGCCACATGTCGTCAACACCGCCTGGTCGTTACGGGCCCTGTGCGCGGTCGCCCTGGGAACGGTCGAATGTAAACCAAGCCAGCGGATGCGAACACGATCCTCGACAGGCCCCTCGACAGGCCGTGGCTGGCCGTGGACCGCCGAACAGGGTGGTTATATCGTGACCGCGAACGTCCCGGGACCACGCGCGGCGACGCGGGCCACTGGCCTACGCGGCCCATCGGGCCCGGCCCACACCGGGTCGCTAGCCCGCGTTGGCCGTTTCCCACACACTCAGCCCATCACAAAGCGATCAGGAGAACCCGCTCATGAGCCAGCCCGAGCCGACCCTGCTGCAGCGCGCCGCCAGCTTCGCCGCGTCCAGCGCCGATCGCCCGCTGCCCACGCACATTGCCGATCTGGCGGCGATGAATCTGGTCGATTGGTTCTGTGTGACGCTGGGCGCGCGGCAGGCCGAGCCGGCACTGCGGGTCGCCGAGGTGGTGAAGGGATGGGGCATGCAGGGCCCATCGCCCCTGCTCACCGGTGGCCGCGGATCGCCCGTTGCCGCGGCCCTGGTGAATGGCACCTTGGCACATTGTCTGGACTTCGACGACCTGCATTTCCCGTCGCTGTCGCATCTGAGCGCGCCGACCTGGGCGGCGATCCTGGCGGTGGCGCCGGCGGTCGGCGCGAACGAGCGGCGAATGCTGGAGGCCTTCGTCACCGCGTTCGAGGTGAGCGCACGGCTCGGCAGCAATGGCATGGGCAAGGCGATCACCGATCGCGGCTGGCACTCCACCGGCGTGCACGGTCGTCTCAGCGCCGCGATCGCCGCCGGGGTGCTGATGGGGCTCGAGCCCGGCCGTATGCAGCACGCGATCGCGGTCGCGGCGACCCAGACCTCGGGTCTCACCGCCTCCTTCGGCACGATGGCCAAGCCGTTCCACGCCGGCAAGGCGGCGATGGACGGCGTGCTCGCGGCGGAGCTCGCACGCGCCGGCTTCCAGGGCTCTGAGATGATCCTGGACGACGAGCGCAGCCTGGCGAGCGCCCTGGTCCAGGATGGCTCGGCACGTATGCGTCTGGATGGTCTGGGCGAGCACTACGAGCTGGAGCACAACGCGCTCAAGCCCTACGCCTGTTGCGGCCTGACCCATGCCTCCATCGATTGTGCCCGCGATCTGAGCGGGCGGATCGGCAATCACGGCATCAGCTCGGTGTCGGTGGTAGCAACGCCCCTGGCCAGCAAGGTAGCCAACAAACGTGCTCCCGGAACGCCGCTGGAAGGCAAGTTCAGCACCAGCTTCTGCGTCAGCCTGGCACTGCGCGGACACCTTGCCAGCGAATCGGATTTCAGTGAGAGCCGGCTCGAGGATCCGGCCATTCGCGCGCTCGAGGCACGCACTGAGCTGCTCGCCGACGACACGCTGGAGCCGCCGGCGGCCCGGGTCAGCGTGTTGCTCGACGATGGCCAGCGACTCGACGCCAGCGTCGAGGTATCGCTCGGCAACCCCGAGAATCCGATGCGTTGGCCGGATCTTGCACGCAAGTTCGAGCCGCTGGTCGAGCCGCAGCTCGGCGAGCGTACGCATAGCCTGTTCCAGACCCTTCGCGAGTTCCAGAAACCGGGCAGCTTGCGGCGGGCGCTCGAGCTGGCGGTCTGAGATGCACCCGGCACACGTACAGCCATCAGCCGGCCTGGAGTGGTCGCGGTCATGAGTGATCGGGATGGCGACAACCGACCGCGCGCCATGCAGACCCTGCTCGCCCAGCTCGGTCACTACGTGGATCCGTCCAGCGGTGGCATCGTGCCGCCGCTGCAGCCCTCCACCACCTTTGCCCGTGACGAACACTACGAGCTGCCAGCTGGTCACGTCTACGGCCGCGACCACGCGCCCATCTATGCCCAGGTCGAATCGCTGCTATGCAGCCTGGAGGGTGGAGCACGAGCCAGCGTCTTCAGCTCTGGACTTGCGGCGATCGTGGCGCTGTTCGAGACCGTGCCAAGCGGTGCACATATCGTCGCGCCGCGAATCATGTATTTCGTCGCGCAGCAGTGGTTCCGACAGCTCGGTGCGAAGCGTGGCATCTCACTCAGCCTGTTCGACGCCACCGATCCCGAGGCACTGGCGCGTGCCATCCGTCCAGGTAGCACCGACATCGTCTGGATCGAGACCGCGACCAATCCCACCTGGGACGTCATCGACATCGCCCGGGCGGCCGAGATCGCGCATGCCGCCGGCGCGCTGCTGTGCGTGGACTCAACCGTGTCACCGCCGGTCACCACCCGACCGCTGGAACACGGCGCCGATCTGGTGTTCCACTCCGCCACCAAATATCTGAACGGGCACAGCGACGTGGTCGCGGGCGCGCTGATCGGCGCGCGGGACGACGAGCGCTGGCGGGAGATCGCGGCGCAGCGGGCACTGATGGGCGGTATCCTCGGGCCTTTCGAGGCCTGGCTGCTGCTGCGTGGCATGCGCACCCTGTCCATCCGCTTCGAGCGCGCCAGCGCAAACGCGCTCGAGATCGCCAGACGATTCGAAAAGGACCCGCGACTCGAGGCGGTGCGCTACCCGGGACTTGCCACCGACCCCTCTCACCCGGTTGCACGGCGGCAGATGCGTGCCGGTTTCGGCGGCATGTTGTCGCTGCTGGTCGAGGGCGGCTTCGACGATGCCTTGCGCGTCGCCACCCGCATGCGCATCTTCGTCAGGGCGACCTCGCTGGGCGGGGTCGAGAGCCTGGTCGAGCATCGTGCCAGCATCGAGGGCCCGAGCTCGCCCACGCCGGTCAACCTGCTGCGCCTGTCGGTGGGCATCGAGGCGGTGGAGGATCTCATCGAGGACATCGACCAGGCCCTCGACGGCGGCGCCTGAAGCGTACGCGTGTCGGGCCGGAGAGCACCGAGAAGAGCGCAGGCGTGTGGCGCCCGCGTGTCGGCTGAGCGTGCCCCACACACGAAACACCAGGATCCGGCAGCATCCGGCTCCTGAAATCATCAACATCTGGAGACCGACGCCATGTCCGCAATCGCGACCGCTGACGCCAACTTCTCGCAACCGAGCACCGATCTGCAGAGCCTGCGGGTCGACCTGGCCTGCGCGCTACGCTGGGCGGCACGCCTGGGGCTGCACGAGGGCGTGGACAATCACTTCTCGGTCGCCGTTCCCGACGCGGACGGCGTGGCACGCGGCAACCGCTTCCTCATCAACCCCTACGGCTGGCACTGGTCGGAAATCACCGCCTCCTCGCTGGTGCTGTGTGACAGCGCCGGCAATGTTCTCGAGGGCGAGAACAGCGTCGAGACCACCGCCTTTTGCATCCATGCGCCGATCCATCGGCTGGTGCCGAACGCGACCGTGGTCCTGCATACCCACATGCCCTACGCCACGGCGCTGACCCTGCTCGAGGACGGTGAGCTGCAGATGTGCGAACAGAACGCGTTGATGTTCGACGAGCGTATCGCCTACGACCGCGACTACCAGGGCCTGGCGCTGGACGAGTCCGAAGGCGAACGGATGGCCGCCCGGATCGGCAATCGCAGCGTGCTGATGCTGGCCAGCCACGGGGTCGTGGTGACCGGCCCCAGCGTCGAGCGTGCCTTCAACGATCTCTATTACCTGGAGCGTGCCGCGCAGTTCCAGGTGCTGGCCCGTTCCACCGGTGGTCGGCTGCGCAAGATCTCCGATGCGGTGCGCGACAAGGTGCGTGAGCAGATGGGCGAGGACGGCCCGAAGCTGGCGGCGCGACATTTCGGCGCGCTGCGCCGCATGCTGGATGCCCAGGAGCCGGCTTACCGAAGCTGAGAGCGCGGCCCCCGACGACCACCGCGAACGGCGGCGGCCGGGTTTCGTGTATGCTCGCTAACCCACGCTGGTGCCTGTGCGCGGAGAGACCAGAGCACCCGTTGCGAACGATTCATACCACCATTCGATACAGCGTCACGAAATGAGCCAGACCAACACCACCCCGACCTGGCCCGACGAGCTCTACGACGTGCTCCGGGCCAACGACGTAACCCAGTTCAGCTACGTGCCGGACGCCGGCCACAAAGTGGCAATCAACCGCTCCATCGCCGACGCGGACGCGCACTCCGTGGCTCTGACTACCGAGGAAGAAGGTGTCGCCATGGCCGCCGGCGCGCATCTGGGTGGCGCGCGCTCGGTGCTGCTCATGCAGTCCAGCGGGCTCGGCAACTGCGTGAACTTCTTCTCGCTGATCAAAGGCGGCAAGTTCCCCTTCCTCACCATCCTCAGCATGCGTGGGGAGTTTGGCGAGGGAAACCCCTGGCAGATGCCGATGGGGCAGGCAACACCTGAGATCCTCGAGACCATGGGCTTCGTCGTGCTGCGCTGCGAGACCCCCGAAGAGGTCGCTCCCACGGTGCAGGCCGCCTGCACCATGGCCTATCAGTCTGGTGAAGCGGTCGCGGTGCTGCTCACCCAGAAGCTGATTGGCGCCAAGAAATTCTAGAACCCCTGGAAGTTCTACCTCTACGTTACGGGGACCCGGAAATCATGTCCAAGCAACCCACCTACGAGCTCGATCGCAATCAGGCCATACCTGCGATCCTGGGCAATCACGAAGACTTCTTGATCGTCACGGGCCTTGCCGGCACCGCGCGCGATCTCGGCTTTCTGACCAAGGACGGTGACCATGTCTACACGATGGCGGGCGCGATGGGCGCCGCCACCGCGATGGGGTTGGGTCTGGCCCTGGCGCAGCCCGAGCGGCGTGTGCTGGTGGTCACCGGTGACGGGGAGCTGCTGATGAACGTCGGCACCCTGTCCACGGTCGGCGTGCTGAACCCGCCCAACCTCTCGATCCTGTGTGTGGACAACGGCCACTACGGTGAGACCGGCTGGCAGCAGAGCCACACCAGCAAGGGCGTCGATCTAGAGGCCATTGCGCGTGGCTCCGGCATCAGCGCGACGCGCACGGTCGAGACCGAGGCAGACCTGGAAGCCGGCGCCAAGCTGCTGCGAGAAGGTAACGGCGCCAGCTTCGTGTTGATGCGGGTCACGACCAGTGAATCGCCGAAGTTCAAGCGCGACATGGACCCTTCCTCCTGCCGGGTCCGCTTCCGGCGTGCGTTGCTGGGTCGTGTCGCGGACTGAGCGATCCTCGGCGCGCGGACCCCGTGAGCGGGCTCCGCGCGCGTGCGGTCGCACTCGGAGATTTGCGCACCGCGCCGCGGCGTATACTCGGGGGTGACGATGCTTCGTAGCCGGCACCGGACGGGCCCGGTCGAGGCATCGACGAGCAACCGTTCGCTCGGTTCGTGGCCACCGGGTTGACGCCCAGGATCGTCCAGATGATCACGTTGTTGCAGTATCCCACCGCGCACGGGCTGCCCAACCTCAGCCCGTTCTGCATGAAGGTCGAG
>JAGRHX010000903.1 GCA_020444775.1 Gammaproteobacteria bacterium | reverse complement strand
TGGTCGGGGTGAGAGGATTTGAACCTCCGACCCCCGCCTCCCGAAGACGGTGCTCTACCAGGCTGAGCTACACCCCGATTCGAATCGAACGTTTGTCTGGCGTGATCGGTGGCAGGGCACTGCACCCGGCGCCGGTCGACACGCCTCAGTAGTCGCGCCGGACCGAGAAATCGGCCAGTTGCCGCAGCGCTTCCTTGTAGCGGGAATCAGGAAGCGGGGCCAGGGCCCGGGCGGCATGCTCGGCCTCCTCGGCCGCAGCGTCGGCAGTGTATTGGATGGCACCGGTGGATTCAACGGCATCGATGACTGCATCGATCTGGGCACGGCCGCCACCGGTGATGGCCGCGCGCAGCAGACGCTGCTGCGCCTCGTTGCCATGGCGAATCGCCTGGATGAGCGGCAGGGTGGGTTTGCCCTCGGCCAGATCGTCACCGACGTTCTTGCCGATGGCGGCCGGATCACCCTGATAATCGAGCACGTCGTCGGTGAGCTGAAAAGCCAGGCCCAGGTGCCGGCCGTAGCTTGCCAATGCTTCCTCCAACGTGCCGTCCACGCCCTGGACGATGGCGCCGAGACGCGCCCCGGCCTCGAACAGACGCGCGGTCTTGGCTTCGATCACGCGTCTGTAGCAGGCCTCGTCGGTATCCGGATCGTGACAGTTGAGGAGCTGCAGCACCTCGCCCTCGGCAATCGCGTTGGTGGTATCCGCGAGCACCTGCATGACCCGCATGGAGCCGACCCCGACCATCATCTGAAAGGCCCGGGAGTACAGGAAGTCACCGACCAGCACGCTCGCCGAGTTGCCGAACGCGGCATTGGCCGTGGACTGACCGCGACGCAGCGAGGAGTTGTCGACCACGTCGTCGTGCAGAAGGGTGGCGGTGTGGATGAACTCGATGATCGCCGCCAGGTCATGATGTGCGTGGCCCGGATAATCGCAGGCTCGGGCCGCGAGCAGCACCACCAGCGGTCGCAGCCGCTTGCCACCACTGTGGATGATGTGGCTCGCGACCTGATTGACCAGCACGACCTCGGAGTGCAGCCGCTGCTCGATCAGCGTGTCGGTGGCCGCCAGATCGTCGGCGACGAGCTCACGGCAGTCGTCGATGACCGACGATCGTGACGCTGCACGCTGGGGTGTTTGCTCTGCGAAGGCCGATTTCATCTGCTGGCGGTGTCGGACGGCTTGCGTTTGAGTGGAACGGAGCGCAGATGTTACCCGCGCAGGCGGTGCCGAGGCGAGAAAAGAAATGGTTCCGGACTGCCCATCACCGTGTTCTTGATCCCATCCCGTGCGTCCCGGGTGGTAGAGGCCGGTTTGGCCTGATCCGAACGGGCGTCGAGCGTGTCGCTCGGGGCCGCGCCGGCAGCGGTCACGCAGTGGGACCATGCGGTGGTTCGTGGCGTCGCTTCGGATACGTGTCAGGCCGGGGATTATGTCTTGATTCGAAGGGCATGTGGAACTATTCTGTTCGGCTTCATGCGACTGGAAGCGGCACACTCACGATGTATGCGGTAATCAAGACTGGCGGCAAGCAATACCGGGTCAGCGAAGGTGACACCCTGCGGGTGGAGCGGCTCGATGCCGCCGAGGGCGACACGGTCGAGTTCGACAACGTGCTGATGGTCGGCGAGGGCGACTCGGTCAAGGTCGGCGCACCCTACGTCGAGGGTGGCAAGGTCAGCGCGACGGTCAAGTCCCACGGTCGCGGCGACAAGATCCGGATCATCAAGTTCAAGCGCCGCAAGAA
>JAGRHX010000902.1 GCA_020444775.1 Gammaproteobacteria bacterium | reverse complement strand
CGCTCTCTTCCGCGCGGATGTAGGTGTCCAGCAGGTGGCGCATCGCCGGCTCGTAGAGCTTCATGTCGACGTAGTCGCCGCTGGCCAGTTTCACCTCAGACCGAACGCTCTCGTAGTGGCAGACCTCGTCCTTCAGCGCCTGGGCCTGCGCGGCGGTATAGCCGGCATCGAGCAGTTCATTGGCGAGGTTGGCGTAGGCGCGCAAGAATCCGGCGGCGAGCTTGTACAGCGCCACGCGCTTGGGTTCGTTCTCCTTGAGCTGCAGGGCGTTGCCGCTCTCCACCGCGCAGAAGTAGCGCAGGTACTCCGCGCTGCCCTTGGGTGGCTCGACCGCCTCGCACAGCGCCTTGATCGCCTCGCGCGCCTCTTCCAGTTGGGCGCGACCGGCCGCAAGGCGATCTTTCAGCAGTCCCTCGACATCGGCCTTGTCGTAGCCGGACAGGGCCTCGCCGGTATAGTCCTTGATGGCGCCTTCCAGCGAGCGGAACAGGTCCTTGTAGTCGATGATGTAGCCGTATTCCTTGTCCTCGCCATCGAGCCGGTTCACACGGCAGATGGCCTGGAACAGGCCGTGGTCGCGCATCTGCTTATCGATGTAGAGGAAGGTCGCCGAGGGCGCATCGAAGCCGGTCAGCAGCTTGTCGACGACGATCAGCAGGCGCATCTGCCCGGGCTCGTCGATGAAGCGCTTCTTAACCTGCATTTCGAACTCGGCGACCTTGTACATCGCCGTTTCTTCGGGCTCGCTGAAGTGCGCGGCCAGCATTTTGCGGTAGATGTCGTACTGGCGGAGCTTCTCGGTCAGCCCTTCGCCCGTCTCCTCGCCCTTGATGTCGGCCGGCGACGGCGCGTAGGACGTGACGATGGCGCACTTCCCGGCCAGGTCGGTCTGCTGGAACATCTCGAAGAAGCGGCAAGCAGAATAGATGCTGCCCGACACCAGCATGGCGTTGCCGCGCCCGCTCTTCAGCCGGTCGCGGGTCTCGAAGTCCATCAGCACGTCGGCGACGATCTTCTCCAGCCGGTCGCGCGCGCTCAGTACCTTCTGCATCGTGCCCCAGCGCTGTTTGAGCTGCGCCTTGGCCGCATCGGTCAGTCCCCGCGTCTTCAGGTCGAACCACTGGTCGACCTTGGCCTGCGAGGTGATGCTCTGGTCGATGTCGCGGGCTTCGTAGCGCAGGTCCAGCACCACGCCGTCGCGCACCGCCTCGTCGTACTTGTAGGTGTGGATGTAGGGTCCGAAGGTTTCCACGCTGCGGCGCTTGTCGGCCTTCAGCAGCGGCGTCCCGGTGAAGCCGATCAGCAGGGCCTGCGGCAACAGCGCCTTCATCGCCTCATGCAGCTTGCCGGACTGGCTGCGGTGGCACTCGTCCACGAACACGAACACATCGCCCTTGGCGCGGAAATCCTTGGGCAAGCTCCTGCGAATCTCCTCGACGAAGGCCTCCACGTCGGCGTCCGCGATCTCCTCGCTGGCCCCGAACTTGTGGATCAGCGAGCCGATCAGCCACTCCTCGTTGGCATTGAGCACGGACACCAGGTCGGCGCCGCTGCGGGTGCGGTGGATCTGCTCGTTGACGCCCTTGAACACCTTCTCGATCTGTTCGTCGAGTTCGGTGCGATCGGTGATGATCAACACGCGCGCATCGCGCAGGTTCTCGCGCAGCCACTTCGCCAGCCAGACCATGGTCAGCGACTTGCCGCTGCCCTGGGTATGCCAAATGATGCCGCCCTCGCGGCGCCGCACGCTTTCCTGCGCCGCCTTCACGCCGAAGTACTGGTTGTGCCGGCAGGCCTTCTTGATGCCGGCATCGAAGACGATGAAGTCGTGGGCCAGCTCCAGCAGGCGCGGCTTGCTGCAAAGCTGGCCCAGCTCGCGCAGCAGCGGATTCTCGCCGGCATCGGGATGGGCAGTCGGCTCCTTCCAGCGCAGCCAATATTTCTCCGGCGTCTCGATGGTGGCGTAGCGCAGCCCCTCGGTCTCGTTGCCCGCCATCACCAGCTGCACCGTGGTGTAGAAGGGCTGGATGAAGGTCTTCTTCTGGCTGTCGAGGTTCTGTCGGATGCCCTCCGACACCGACACGGTGGAGCGCTTCAGCTCGAGTACGCCGAGCGCGATGCCGTTGACGTACAGCACGATGTC
>JAGRHX010000901.1 GCA_020444775.1 Gammaproteobacteria bacterium | reverse complement strand
GAGGCGCAGCTCGACCGCTTCTTGCTGTATGTGCGCATCGACTACCCGGACACCGAGGCCGAGCTCGAGATCCTACGCCTGGTCCGTGCCGAGTCCGTAACGCGCAACGACACTGGCGACCCGGCCATCGTGACCGAGCGGCAGGCGTCGCGCCTCTCACAGGCACAGATCTTCGCCGCCCGTGGCGAGGTGCTGGCGCTGCATCTGGCGCCGGCGCTGGAGCGTTACCTGGTCGAGCTGGTGCTCGCGACCCGTCAGGCGGAGCGCTATGGCGACGACCTGCGCCGCTGGATCGCGTTCGGCGCGAGTCCGCGCGCCAGCATCGCGTTGGACCGGGTGAGCAGGGCCCGCGCCTGGCTGCACGGTCGCGACTACGTCTCCCCGGAGGACATCCAGGCCGTGGCCCATGAGGTGCTCGGGCACCGCGTGCTGCTCACCTACGAGGCGCAGGCCGATGGGGTGGACAGCCAGCAGGTGGTGAGCACGCTGCTCGACCGGGTCAGCGTGCCATGAGCGCGACCGGGCGTCGGGGTCGACCGCCCATGACGGGCGACCGGGCCGACACAGCGCCCGGCCCGAGCCGACCCCGGCGCGGCGTCGACGTGGACCTGCAAGAGCTGATCGAGTGTCGCCAGCTCGCGACCTGGCGCGGCCCGCGCCGACCACGCTCGGGAACCAGCACACGCACCAGCTGGCGACGTGGTCCGGGCATGGAGTACGCAGAATCCAGGGCCTATCAGGCCGGTGACGAGATCCGCCACATGGACTGGCGGGTGACCGCGCGCACCGCGCGTCCACACACCAAGCAATTCCACGAGGAACGCGAGCGGCCCGTGATGCTGCTGCTGCCGTTCAGTCAGAGCCTGTTCTTCGGCACCCGGGTGCGCTTCAAGTCGGTCCAGACAGCACGGGTTGCCGCGGTGCTGGCCTGGAAGTCCTGTGCCCTGGGCCATCGAGTCGGCGCCCTGTGCAGCCGCGCCGGGCAACACCAGGAGTGCAAGCCCACCGCCGGTGAACGAGGCGTGCTGGACGTGCTGCGCGCGCTGGCACGCATGGGCCGGCACGGGTTCCCCGGTGAGCCGGACCACGACCGCCTGGGCCCGGACGCGCGGCCAGGGGACGCGGCGCGCGAGGCCACGGACGATGACGCCGGTCTGCTGACGCGAACCCTCGAGCAGGCCGGTCGGTTGATCCGCCCGGCCAGCGAGGTCGTGCTGCTCTGCGACTGGCTGCAGCTCGACGATACGCACCAGACCCTGCTGGGTCGTCTGCGCGAACGAGCCGATCTGCTGTTGGTCCAGGTCGCCGACCCCATCGAGCGGCAACCGCCACCGGCCGGCCGCTACCCGATCACTGACGGCCTGCACGGGTGCATCCTCGACACCGAGGACGAGGCGGTCAACGAGGCGTACAAGGCATTGCTCGAGACCCGGTTGGAGCGGACGCGCGGACTTTGTGCCCGACTGGGCATCCGGCACGTACTGATCATGACCGACGACGATCCGCTGCTCGGTCTGCACGGGGCGGTGGCGGACGCGCGGCCGTGAGCACGCCAACCCCCGATGCCCTGCGAGGGCTGCGTGACATCCACCTGCCCGAACCCGGGCCGGACGTCTGGCTGACGACCGGCGGCGCGCTGCTGCTGCTCGGCATCCTGCTCCTGGCCGGCTGGCTGCTCGTCCCGCGACTGTGCCAGCTACTGGCCGCCGCCCTGCGCGCGCACCGCCGACAGCGAGCACGACGGACGGCACTGGCCGCGCTGCACGCGATCCGTTCACGCGCCAGACACGGCACCAGCCTGGTCGAGGTCACCAGCGAGCTGTCGGTCCTGCTGCGTCGAGTGGCCTTGAGCCGCTATCCACGAGCCCGGGTCGCCGGGCTCTGTGGGCCGCGCTGGCTGGACTTTCTCGATACACATCTGCCCCAGGACGCCGCCACCGGGCGCTCCACTGCTTTCGCCGGTGACGCCGGCCGCCTGCTCATACGGGCACCCTACGCCCCCGAAGACGAGCAGCTCGACGCGCCGCGGCCGGCATCCTGCGCACCGCAGCTGGGCGAACTGTTCGAGCTGTGCGAGACCTGGATCCGCCACAATGCCGGCCCTGTCCAGAGCCCGACAGACGAGCACGGGGGTGCCCCGGAGAGTGCCCGCGCCGGGCATCTGGACGATCCTCACTCCAAGCAGCCGTTCATTGCGTGGGCCGGCATGGCGCCCGTGCCGCAGCCCGGGCCCCGGCCTAAACGCCGCGGACGGCTGGCATGATCTCGCTGCTGTGGCCCGGCTGGCTGTTGGCCCTGCCCTTGCCTTGGCTGGTCCGACGTCTGCTACCAGCGAGCCGGGTTCGCACCCGGCGCGGCCTGTGGTGGCCGTTCTACGCGACGGCGAGGCACTGGGCCGGTAGCCGCCACCGACGCGGCTGGCGACCCCGCCAGCTGCTCAGCCTGCTCGCCTGGTGCGCGCTGGTGCTGGCCGCGTGCCGGCCGGTCTGGATAGGTGAACCGGTGGCCCTGGCGATCAGCGGTCGCGACCTGCTGTTGGGTGTAGACCTGTCCGGCAGTATGGAGATCCCGGACATGCAGGGCGGAGCGCTGCGCAACAGCCGCCTGCAGACCGTCAAGCAGCTGGCCGGCGAGTTCATCGAACGGCGGGTGGGTGACCGCTTGGGGCTGATCCTGTTCGGCTCCAGGGCCTACCTGCAGACACCACTCACCTTCGACCGCAAGACCGTCCGGCACCTGCTCGAGGAAGCGGAAATCGGTCTGGCCGGCGACAAGACCGCCATCGGCGACGCGCTCGGACTCGCGGTCAAGCGTCTGCACCAGCGACCCGAGCGCGCCCGGGTTTTCATACTGCTGACAGACGGTGCCAACACCAGCGGTGAGATCGCCCCCCTGACCGCCGCCCGGCTGGCCGCCGATCAGGGTGTTCGGGTCCATGTGATCGGGGTCGGCGCGGAACACAGCCTGGAACGACGCTGGGCCGGGATGCGCAGTATCGACCCGTCTTCGGCGTTGGACGAGCCCACCCTGCAGGGGATCGCCGAGCTGACCGGGGGCGAGTATTTCCGGGCGCGAAACGAGGACGAGCTCGAAGGCATCTACGCGCTGCTCGACCGCATCGAGCCGGTGCCGCAGGGTGACACCTATCTGCGACCGCGGCTGGAGCTGTACCTCTGGCCACTGGCCACCGCGCTGCTGCTCGCGGCCCTGCCCTGGCTGGCGGCGCCCCTGGCTGCCCGGCGAGAGCGCGCCGGTGGACCGGGTGCGGCGCCAGGGTTGACCGACCAGATGACACCCCGGAAGACATCCCGGAAGACAGCCCGGAAGACAGCCCGGAAGACGCCACGGATGGCAGCAAAGCTGACGTCGACCGGGGCGGCGGGCCCGCAGCCATGAGCGAATTCGCGCTGCTCCGGCCCTGGTGGTTGTTGCTGATCCCGCCGGCACTCGCGCTGATCTGGTGGACCTGGCGGAACACCGACGCGGCCAGTCGCTGGCGCGCGCTGATCGATCCAGGCCTGCTCCCCCACCTGTTGCATCGTTCCAGCGAGCGCGGCAGCAAGGCCGTACCCCTGTATGCCTCGATGCTTGCTGTGCTCTGCGCGCTGGCCCTGGCCGGCCCGAGCTTCCAGCACATCGACACTGCCGGCTACAGGTCGCTGCGCGCGCGCATCGTCATCCTCGATCTATCCAGCTCGATGCTGACCCCGGACATCGCCCCCAGCCGACTGGATCGGGCCCGTGAGAAGGCGCGACTGATAATGCAGCGATCACGCGAGGCGCTCAGCGGGGTGGTGGTGTTCGCCGGGGCCGCCTTCGTGGTCTCACCGCTCACCGAGGACGCCGGGACCTTGATCGAACAGCTACCCGCGCTGCTCCCGGACATCATGCCCGTGCAGGGCAGCCGCCTGGACAGTGCCCTGGCGCGCGCCGCGCAGTTGCTACAGGAGGGCGGCGCGACGCATGGCGATCTGATCCTCATCACCGACGGCCCGAACAACGAGCGTAACGGTCCAGCACTCGGGCCCGGTAGCGCGGCCAGCGCGCTGGCCGCGGCCGCAGCGCTCGATCGTGCACGCATCACCTTGTCGGTGATCGGCGTAGGCAGCCCAGACGGTGCGCCCATTCCACTCGCCGAGGGCGGCTTCCTGCGTGATGGGAACGGCCGCCTGGTACGGGCCGGTCTGAACGAGCGGGCCCTGGCCGAGATGGCCCGACACGGCGGCGGCCTCTACATCCGCGCGAGCACGGATGAGCGAGACGTGGAGCAGATCCTGGCGCTGCACGATGGCGTGCTCGAGCGCTCCGAATATCGCAACCTGGACCGGCACATACCGGATCGATACGACCACGGTGCCTGGCTGCTTCCGGTGCTGCTGTTGCTGGTGCTGCCGGCCTTTCGTCGTGGCTGGCTGATGTCGCTGCTGCTGGTCGCCGCGCTGAGCCCGGTGCAACGCGTCTCGGCCTCGGACTGGCAGGGCTGGTTGCTCGGCCACGAGCATCGCGCGGCGGCGGCCATCGAACGCGGCGACTACGCGCACGTCGAGCAGCTGAAGGTCGGACCACACTGGCGCGGCGCGGCGCATTACCGGGCCGGACGCTACGCCGCCGCGGTCGAGGCCTTCGCCCAGCTTGGCGATGCAACCGGACACTACAATCGCGGCAACGCGCTGGCCCTGTCGGGCCAGCTCGAAGCGGCGGTGGGCGCCTACGAGCAAGCACTGCGCCTCGAGCCGACCCACGAGGACGCGCGTTTCAACCTGACCCTGGTGCGCCGGGCCATGGACTCGAGCTCGGGTCGAGGCAACGACCGTCAACGGGCGGAGCCCGCGGCTGCCAGCAGTGAGCCACACCTCAATCAGGATCGCGGCCGTCGTACCGCCACCGCGACACGTGAAGCTGGCGACAATCGTGGTGCCCGAACGACGGCCGACGAGCAGGCCTCATCGCGGCAGCCAGGCGAGGAGCCCGCCAACGCCCACGACTCCGCATACCCGTCGATGCCGGCGGATCGACCGGAGGCCGGACCAGAGCCCGGCACTGACTCGACGGCGCGCAGCGGTGCCGACGGCGAGCCGCCGCCGGCACGATGGCTCGATCGGATCCCGGACGAACCGGGTGGACTGCTCAAGCAGAAGTTCCACCGCACCTACTTCCGCCGTCACACCCAGGCCGAGAACACGGGCGACCCATGGTAGCGCATCGATACCGCAAGGACCGGACAGGCCGCCGCTCGGGCTGGGCGATGCTGATCCTTGCCGCCTGCGCCCTCGGCGCGCTCGCGCAACCCAAGACCCCCGACCTGCCGTTGAGCGCCAGCCTGGAGCACAGCCAGATCCGCATCGACCAGACCGTCAAGCTACTGCTGGTCATTCCCCGGCGCTGGGCGAGCACCGGTCCGGATCTGACCGTGCTCGAGCCGGACTTCGAGATCGTGGCCAGCTCACCACGCAGCGAGCTGCGCATCGTCGACGGCGAGATCGCCAACAGCACCCGCTGGCTGGTCGAGCTCGCGCCGCGCCGGGTCGGCACCCTCACCATCCCACCGATCACGGTGCACGACTATGTGAGTAAACCGCTGAGCCTGCAGGTGTTGCCAGCCCAGGACAGCCAAGGTCGAAGTGACGCGGCCGCGACGCCACCAGATCTCTACATCGAGACCGGATTCTCGCCGCGCTCACCCTACGAGCAGGCCCAGATCGACTTCGTGGTTCGCCTCATCTCCAAGGTCCCGATCATGAGTGGGACCCTGGACGAGCCGCAGCCGGCCAATGCCGTGGTCTTGCGACTCGGTACCGACGCTCGCTACAACAGCAGCCGACATGGCCAGGACTACCGGGTGCTCGAGCGACGCTATGCGCTATTTGCCCAGGCTCCGGGACCGCTGCTGGTTCCGGGCATCCACTTCAAGGGCGAGGTGGCCATGCCGGACGACAACGCCACCGATAGCAGCCGCTTCGGTTCCGGGCGCACGCTGCGGATCGAGAGCGTGCAGAGCGCGCTGCAGGTGCGCAGCCGTCCGAACGACCGTGACTCGCGCTGGCTACCGGCGATGCGGCTACGCCTCAGCGAGCGCTGGTCCGCGGATCCGAACACGCTGCGCGCCGGCGAGACGGTGACCCGTACCATTCGTATGGAGGCGATAGGGCTGCGCGCCGAGCAACTCCCGCAGCTCTCGCTGCAGGCGCCTCCGGGTCTGCAGGTGTTCCCAGGCCAGGTGGAGCGCGAGACACGTACCGACCGCAACGCGGTGCACGGCACGCTCGAGCAACAGTTCGCGCTGGTCACCCGGGACAGCGGTGACTTCCAGCTGTCGGCGGTCGGCGTCGAATGGTGGAACGTGCAAAGCGATCGGCCCGAGCGGGCCGAGCTCGCGCCGCTCGAGCTGCGGGTTGCCGCGGCCGGTCCGGCCGGCGGCGCGCGTGGAGAGCCCGCCTCGCCCACCCCGCCGCGCGTCGCACGTGGCGACGACAACGCCGCCGAGGTCCGGCCGTGGCAGGCGCTGAGCGCGAGCCTCGCGCTGCTGTGGCTACTGACCCTGTACGCCTGGCACCGTCGCCGACCACGGGACGCCCGACAGCGACAGCGTGCCGCCGGACGGCTGTCGGCCGCGCGCACCGACGCCTTGCTGGCCTGCGCCGCCGACGCCCCGGAGAGAGTCCATACCGCTCTGCTGGCCTGGGCACGAGAAGCCTGGCCGCTCGACCCGCCACGCTCGGTCAGCATCCTGGCCGAGCGGTTGGAGCAGCAGCATCGCGGCGCCGATCAGACCGCCGAGCTGGCCGATGCCCTGCAAGCACTGGAGAGAGCGGTGTTCGGCGATAACGTGGCCTGGCGCGGTGAACGGCTGTATGCCCTGCTCAAACAGCTGCTCACGCCGCCGCCACCAAGCACCCGACCGCGCGCCATTCAGGACCGATCGACGTCGGCGTTACCGCCACTGAATCCGGGCCGGCTCCCCGGCTCGGGTCAGTAGCGCCGGTCACCGATCCGGCGGTGGCCCGAACGGTGACCGCTGTGTCTGGCGTGCGACGCCATCCCTGGCCTCGCACACGGCCGATCTACTTCAGATAGGTCGACTTCAGGGACTGGGCCTCACCCCAGATCCGATACTGCTCGCGGAACGCGAAGTAGCTGTCGGCAAAACGCTTGAAGTACTCGTCCTTGGCCGACTCCTCCTGCACGACCTCGTTCCAGGCCTTCTCGAACGCGGCAAGCTGCTCGTCGGTCCAACGGTGGTTGGTCACGCCGTACTTGCTCTTCATCTCCTGCATGGCCGGGAAGTTGCGGGCGTCCCCGTCGGCATAGGTGTAGATCACCTGGGCCAGGGTGGCGTTCTTGATCATCGCCTTGTAGGCATCGGGCAGCTCGTTGTACGCGTCACGGTTCATCAGCAGCTCGGACACCGAGACCTGTTGGTGCCAACCCGGGTAGTAGTTGTTCTTGGAGATTTGGTAGAAGCCATACTTGATGTCGTTGATCGGCATCGAGTACTCGGTGGCGTCGATCACGCCCTTCTCCAAGGCCGGATAGATATCCGCGCCCGCCAGCAGCTGGGTGGACACGCCCAGCTTCTGCATCACCCGCGCGCCCAGACCGAAGAAACGCATCTTCAGACCACGCAGTTCATCCAGGCTTTCGATCGGCTTCTTGAACCAGCCGGAGGTCTCCGGTCCGTGCGAGAAGCAATCGAAGGCGATCAGGTTGTGCTTGGCATAGATCTCGTCACGGATGTCGTTGCCGCCACCGTGCCATTTCCACGCCAGGAACTCACCGATCTGCGGTCCGAACGGCACCGTGGTCGCGAACGCCAGACCCGGATACTTGCCGGTGTGATAACCCGGTGTGGTCCAGCAGGCCTCCACCGAGCCCTTGGATGCCGCATCGAAGCACTCGAGCGCGGGCACCAGCGCACCCGGATCGTAGAACTTGATCTGGAAGTTGCCTTCCGACATGTCCTCGACTTCCTTGGAGAAGCGCACACCGGACTCACCGGCCAGCGGGACGCTGGTCGACCAGGCGCTCTGCATCTTCCAACGCACACGCTTCGCGGCCGAGGCATGGTCCACGGCCGTCACGAACAATCCTCCGGCGACCGCCATCAGCGTAGCGGCCTTTATCGTTTTAGCTCCGAACATGATGTCTCCTCCTGCATGGTTGCAGTCAAACTCGACATAGGACGAGGACAGGCGACGAGGACAGGGGATGCCGACGGGGACGAGGGCAAGCACACGTGCCCTCGGCGTCCGTTCACCACGAATGCCACCGACGATCACCCGACCATCGTCAATTGCGCATGACGCCTGACGGAGCCTAATCCAGAAGCTTCGAGGAAAACAATCGCCACATCAGGTATGAATAGAGTCTGTCGAGCTCCGATGACCCGGTCGCACTCGGGCGACCCTCGGGCACCGCTCGGGCCACCGATGTCTTGCCGCATCGCACAACGAAGCGCACGACAACGGAGCGTATCGACACTGGGGTGTATCCACACTGGGGCGTATCCACA
>JAGRHX010000900.1 GCA_020444775.1 Gammaproteobacteria bacterium | reverse complement strand
GCGAGCCTCGGCGCGCTGGGCGGCGTCGGGCGCGTCAACCACCCTGGCGAACGCAGCCTCGACGGGCGAAACGGCCTCCTGCGCGTGCAGTACCAGCGGCATCACCAGCATCGCAGCCGCCGCCACCGCTCGCAGCATGCCGGTCTCTCGGCTACGCATCCGCCTCCTCAGCGATCCCAGCCAGATCATCGCGAATGCCACCGCGAAACTGGCCAACATGATGTTGTACTCGCGCCGTGACAACGCCACCGCCAGCACCGCCAGCAGCAACGCCTGCTGGAAGGCGCGCAGAACCACCCGCCCCGCCTCCAGCTGCACCACCGGTAAGCCCGTGGCGTTCGCCGCGACACCACGCACCGCGTCCACGTAGGCGAGCAGGTGATCGCGATCGTTGAGATCCTTGTCCGGAACGATATCGATCCGGAACGCCTGGTCCTTGACCCACGGCATGCGCAGCTCGTCGGGCACCTGGTCGAGGCTGAAGGCGCTGGCTTCGATGGCCCGACCGATCTCGGCGATGATCAGCTCCAGATTGCCGATCACCCGCGCCTGCAGTGCCGGGTCGACCGCGCCCTGCTCCGGAATCACCTGCTCGATTGCCGCCCCCAGCGAGCTGAAGCCGGGCCCCGGCAACGGCTCGGCATCGATACGTCTGGCCAGTGACCAGAGCAGCCTGGTGGCCTCGGCCAACGTGCTGCGCTGTTGTGGCGCGTCGAGCACCGCCGAATAGCTGACCGCCAGCGAGTCGATGAGCTCGAGCTTCTCCGGCTGACGGTTGGGCACCAGGGAATCAGCGTTGAACACCTCCTCGACCTCCGGCAAGGCCTGTAGTCGATCGGAGAGCGCCTCCATCTGTTCACGCGAGTGCGCAATCACGCTCAGACGCCAGGGCGACTCCGAACCCTCGGCAATCATCTCGCGATAGGTCTGCACCGCTTCCGAATCACTGACCCGCAAATTGATGGGATCGTCGTCGAACTGGGCTCTGGAGATCAGCAGACTGGCTCCGGCCGCGGCCACACAGGTCAGGGTCAAGACCAGCTGCGGGCGGCGGATCGGCAGGCGCAGCATGCCTGTGAAGGCGCCGTTGCCGGCCAGACGGCGCACACCGTGTCCGGTCGGCAGGATGCGCAGCACAGCCGGTAGCATGGTCATGGTCACCAGCAGGCCGATGAACATGCCGGCGCCGGCGATGATGCCGAGCTCGGAGACGCCCTCGTAGTCGGTCGGCACGAAGGCCAGGAAGCCCAGCCCGCTGGTCAGCGCGCACAGTGACAGTGACATACCGACATCACGACCGGTGGCGACCAGCGCGGCAACGGTGTCGGCCCCGGTCGCGCGGAGCTCCCTGAACCACAGCGAGAAATGAATCGCGTAGTCGATGGCGAGCCCGACATAGAGCACCGCGAACACCACCGAGACCAGATTGATGCGACCGACCGCGAAGGCCGCGAATGCCGCGGTGCAGACCAACCCGACCAGCAGGGTCAGCAAGGAGGCCATCACCAGACGCCAGGAACGCAACCCGATCAGCAACACCAGCATCACCACCGCCAACACCCAGAGCACTCCGTCACGGGCATCCTGGGCCACCGTCGCGGTCTCGTCGTGCTCCATCAGCAGACCACCGGTGATGCGGATCCGCAGCGTCGGGTCCTCGCGCTCCATCCGCTCACGCAGGCCGCGCACCAGCTCGATCGCGGGACCGGCCGGCAGCAGCCGGCTGCTGTCCAGCACCGGCTTGACCACCAGCAGGGTCCGCGCCGGATCGTACGGATCCTGAGTCCTACCCGCGCCAGTCGCCGCCTGCTCGGTCACTTCGCTGCTGCCGATCGCTGTCCAGTCCATGCGAGCCGACTCGGACTGCATGACCACGGCAATCGCGCGGGCCAGGGCGTCGAGCTGACCGAGCACTGCTTCGGGCAGCCCCTGAGCGCCGAAACCATTCGTGGTATCGCCCGAGTCGAGCTCCGCAGGACGCTGCTGCACCGCTGCCACCGGATCGGTCTTGCGCGCGTCCAGGGCGGCTTCGAGGAGCCTCGCGACCTCCGCCAGGGTCGGGTCCCGATGTAATCGGGCCAGCGCCGGCTGCGCTCGCAGCAGCGCGTCGGTGCGTACCTCGAGCTCGTGCAGTGGCAGATAGAGCAATGCGTTACGCTGCAGGAACGGCTCGGCCGCCGGGGTGAACACCGATTGGATGCGTTCGGATTGCTCACGCAGCAGAGTTGCCATGCGTACCGCGGCAGCACGCGCGCTGGGTCCGTCACGCGCCTCGATGCGAACGATCAAGGTATCGCTGTACTCGGGAAAGCGCTGGCGAAGCTCGGTGAAGTCCTTACGCCACTGCAGATCACCCGAGATCAGATTGGTCGTATCGGTGTCCATCTTCAGATGTTCGACCGCGTAACGACCACAGACCCAGGTCAACGCCACCATCATCGCCAGGGTCAGCAACGGCCAGCGCACGACCATCGCCACGTACCAGCCGGTGTAATCGCCCAGGTCGAACCTGCCCCGCTCAAACACTGGTGTCATCCCGGCTGCAATCACCCCGGGCGGATTCGACCCGGTCGGGTGGGTAGCTCCCCCCCACCCCCGATCGACGTGCCGGATCGCATGCCGATCCGGCACGGTCCGCCGCCGCCTGCAGCCGGCGGGCGCCGTCGCGCAATGCCCCGCTGGCGCGCAGATAGCCGTGGGTCGCGACCAGCACCGCGCCGAGCTGCCACGGGCGCGCGGCCAGCGCGCGTGCCACCACCCAGGGTCGGGTACGACCCTGGCCGTCCACCGCCTCGCTCAAGCAGTCCGGATAGCGGGTCTGTACCGCGTCCGACACCACTCGCAGAATCGCGAATGGCAGCCCGGCGGCGGCCGCCACCGCGCCGATGCTGGCGCTCTCCATATCGGCAAGGTCACATCCGCTACGCCGCTGCCAGTCACGCTTGTGGCCAGCGTCAGTCAAAACCGACGGCACCTGTGCGAGCGCCGCTGAGCTGACGGTGCTGTTCGCTCCGAGCGGATCGAGCAGCGCCTGGCGCAGTTCGTCACAAACCGGCACCTCACCGCTCGGCCCTACACAACGCGCTGGCAGGCAAACCGTGCCGGTCGCCAGGGACGGACACAGCGCGGCGGCGAAACCCACGCTGATCAGCGCCTGCGCACCTGCCTCGCACAGCCCTCGAGCGACCCGCGTCGCGCTGGCTTCCCCCATCCCGCCAATTCCAATACGCACCGTCGCGGGCGCGCCCCTCCCCAAGGCCAGCCAACTCAATCCAGCGATGGCGCGCGCCTCCAGATACAGCGCGGTCACGATGCCGACGGGTGCCGGGCCGCCTGGATCCACGGAGCGGGCGACGTCTCGAGAGGTTACTGACATGGTCTGGGTTTCAGGGTCTGCGTTCGGATCCGGTTCGGCCGCGACCGGAGCGGCGCCGCCAGCGGCCGGTCCACAGACCACGCCCGGCGGTTCCCGATACGATGCTCGCCGGGGTACGGACGCCCCGGCTCAGTGCTGACGACGGAATTCTTCCAGCGCCCAGAGCGGAAAGTAGGTGGAGTAGCCGTGATACTTCAAATAGAACACCCGTGGGAAACCGGGCGCGGTGTAGGCTGGCTCATGCCATGCGCCATCGTTGGCCTGGGTCTGGATCAGGTAACGCACGCCACGCTTCAAGGCCGGGCTGTTGCGTTCACCGGCGGCCAGCAGGGCCAGGATTGCCCAGGCCGTCTGGAAACTGGTGCTCGTCGCGGCACGGCCGGCGAAGCTGGTATCGAAATAGCTGAAATTGTCCTCGCCCCAGCCACCATCCTCGCGTTGCATGGATTCGAGCCAGGCCAC
>JAGRHX010000899.1 GCA_020444775.1 Gammaproteobacteria bacterium | reverse complement strand
CGGGCCATCCGGCTGCGGCAAGACGTCCACCTTGCGCATGATCGCCGGCCACGAGGCGATCACCTCCGGCGCCATCGAGATTGACGGCGCCGATGTCGGGCACCTGGAGCCGGCGCGTCGCTCGACCGCGATGATGTTCCAAAGCTACGCGCTCTTCCCACATCTGAGCTGCCTGGACAACGTGGCGTTCAGCCTGCGCATGCGCGGCGTCGGCAAGGCGGAGCGTCGCCAGCGCGCGATGGAGCATCTCGCGCTCGTGCATATGCAGGACTACGCCGAGCGCATGCCGGCGCAGCTCTCGGGTGGCCAGCAGCAACGCGTGGCGCTGTCACGCGCGCTCATCACCAACCCGTCCGTGCTGCTGCTCGACGAGCCCCTGTCCGCGCTGGACCCTTTCCTGCGTGTGCGCATGCGCGCCGAGCTGCGCAAGCTGCAGCGCGAGCTCGGCATCAGCTTCGTTCACGTCACCCACTCCCAGCAGGAGGCGATGGCGGTCGCCGACCTGGTGGTGGTGATGGATGCCGGGCGTATCGAGCAGGCAGCGAGTCCGCACGAGGTCTTCAACGCGCCGAACACCAGCTTCGTCGCGCGCTTCATCGGCGGTCACAACATCCTCGAGGGCACGGTGAGCGCGGCGCCGGACGGTGGTTTTGCGGTCGTGGTCGGCGATGCCGACGCCGCGACGCCAGCGGAGGTGGCGGTACGCGCCGATCAGATACGACTGAGCAAGCCCGACGAATCCGAGTGCACGGCCTGGAACAGCGTGCGGGCGACGGTCAGCGCCGTGGAGTATCACGGCGCCAGCGTGCAGATCGAGCTCGAGCTGGATCCACACGCGGGCAGGGGCCCGGCGCAGAACGAGTTCGCTGTCGTCCTCGGTGAGCGGGAGTACTTCAGCGCGCCCTTCGAGGTTGGGGCGCGCGTGCAGGCACAATGGGACAGCCGCAACGTCCATGTGCTGAGCCGGGCATCGAGCGTGCCCCGCTGACGGGGCTATCAGAACAAGTCAACCAGACGCAAACGGGCAGGAGACGAATCGATGAACGAGATGAAGCGCAAGACCCGGACCACCGCTGTGAACCGGCGCGAGGTGCTCAAGGGCGGGGTGGCGCTTGCCGGCGCCGCGGTCGGCAGCGGCGCGATCACCGGCTTCCCGATGGTCTGGTCACAGACTCCGGTGACCCTCCGCCAGTTCGGCACGGGGGTGTCGAACATCAACGAGATTGCGAAGCAGGCGAAGGCGGATCTCGGCATCACCCTCGAGATGACCGCCCTGGACACCGACTCGACAGCGCAACGCGTCGTCACCCAGCCGAAGAGCTTCGACATCGCCGACATCGAGTACTTCACGCTGAAGAAGGTCTGGGGTGCTGGCAACCTGCAGCCCATGGACATCAAGCGACTGAAGTACTTCGACAAGATTGTCGGCATCTTCAAGGACGGCAAGCTCACGCCGACCTCGAAGATCGCGCAGGGCACGGCGCCGCATACGGTCAGCTTTGTCGAGAAGCCGGGCGACAAGAGCTTCGCCAGCGGCATGACCGATTGGTACACGCTGGTCCCGACCATCTACAACGCCGATACGCTGGGCATTCGCCCGGATCTGATCGGCCGTCCCATCGATAGCTGGACCGAGCTTCTGAACCCGGAGTTCAAAGGTAAGGCATCGATACTCAACATCTCCTCGATCGGCATCATGGATGCCGCCATGGTTTGCGAGGCCATGGGCGAGGTCCAGTACGGTGACAAGGGCAACATGACTCGCGAGGAGATCGACAAGACCATGGCGATCTTCACCGAGGCAAAGAAGGCCGGTCAGTTCCGGGCCTTCTGGAAGACCTTCGACGAGTCGGTGAACCTGATGGCCTCCGGTGAGGTCGTGATCCAGTCGATGTGGT
>JAGRHX010000898.1 GCA_020444775.1 Gammaproteobacteria bacterium | reverse complement strand
ATGTCGATGATTTCCCCGTCTGCATGGCCGACCACGAAATTCGCCGAGCAGACACGCTTCGTCGCCGTGATCGGCAGCAGCGCCATGTCGTAGGTCTCGGCGTCGAGCACCTCGCGGCAGCGCATGTGGAAGGGCTTCTCGTACGCGTTGCGACCGTCATGGTCGGAGACGAGCCCGTTCTCGACAAGGCCGATGCCGTGCTCGTTGACGCCCATCTTGCCGCCGACGATACCGGCTTCGGTGTAGCACAGGATGTTCGGCCCGTTGTCGCGGGTGATCCGCAGCACGGTGCAGCGCCCGTGCACGCCGGCCAGCCAATCCCAGTTCTGGCCCAGGATCGTGTGGCCGCTGGCGCTGGCCTCGGGCAGCACGCCGAAGGTGGAGCAGCCGTCTGCCTCGGTGGACAGGCCGGACTTGTCATTGGCGCGCGCTTCGTCGCCGAACAGGCCGAAGGTGATCTCGTAGCGCGCATTCAGCATGGACACGTCGCCCAGCGGGATGCCCGATCCGTCCGCGATGCCGCGCACCTCCTCGGCATAGTCGGCATTCTGCTCGCGCATCACGCCGACCCATTTCTCGCCCTCCGCGCGCGCGGCCTCCGCGCCCAGCCCGCCCGCGGCGAAACGGGCGAGGTAGGTATCGACATTCTCCGCGATCTGCCGGGACAGCTCGCGTCCGTGGATCAGGCCGCGTTCATACGGGTCGCTGCCCAGGTCGAGGACGGGAAGGGTGGTCATGGCGCTTGTTCCGTGTTTGTCGTTCGGGCCAACTATAGCACTGGTGCCGCGTCAGGTGACCGGTGCCATGTCCACCCAGCTTCGGGTGTCCGATGCGCGCAGGCAGGCTTCGGCAAGCTGCACGTCGCGGATGCCCGCGGCCAGCGTGTGCGCGAAGGGCGTTCCCGCGACAACATGCGGGATGAAGCCCTCCCAGCCGAAGCGGTAGGGGTTCTTGTAGGCGAGGGAATCGTCGAACTCTGTCCAGTGGTCGTCGTAATCGACGTGGTAGTCCATGGTCTCCGGGCCCGCGCCCATGTTGAAGCCCTCGATGCGCGGGGTGTCCGCGGCGGACTGCACATAGCAGCGGCGCAGGCCCGCGACGGCTGACCCCCCGGTCCCGTCGATCTGGAATGTCACGAGGTCGTCGGCGCGCACCCGCGTCGCCCAGGAGCTCACGATGGTGCCGCGCGCGCCGCTGTCCATGTCGAGGATTGTGGTGGTCGCGTCCTCGACATCGACCTTGTAGCGGTTGCCGTCCTCGCCGATGCGGTCGGGCTGGGCCGTCCAGGCGGAGCAGGCCACCTGGGTGATGGGGCCGAGAATGCCCTCGATCACATAACGCCAGTGGGGGTGCATGTCCGACAGCAGGCCGCCGCCACCGGACTTCTTGTAGTTCCAGCTCGGGCGCTGGCTCTCGGCCTCGATGCCGTCGAAGACCCACCAGCCGAATTGCAGCTTGAAGCCGACCACCCGGCCGAAGAACCCGTCCTCCATCAGCTTCGCCAGCTTGCGGAAGCCCGGCAGGAACAGCTTGTCCTCGACCGCACCGTGTTTCAGACCTTTTGCGTCGGCCCGGCGCATGAGGGCCAGTCCTTCTTCCACGCTCGGGGCGATGGGTTTCTCGGTGTAGATGTGCTTGCCCGCATCGACGGCGCGGTGCAGCAGGTCGAGGCGAAGATGCGTGGCCGCTGCATCGAAGAACACCGGGTAGTCCGGGTCGGCCAGTGCGGCATCGAGATCCGTTGTCCAAGATTCGATCCCGAATTCCTTCGCGACCTCGGCCAGCCGCTCCTCGTTGCGGCCCGTCAGCATCAGGCGCGGCACGATGGTGTCGTCCCCGACCTTCAGGCCGCCTTCCGCGATGATCGGGGCCAGCGAGCCCCGGATATGCTGGGTGCGGCATATGCGGCCCGTCGCGCCGTTCAGGATGATGCCGAGCTGTTTCGTGGCCATGTGGTCCCCCGGAAAAAATCGATTTTCTTTGCGCCTTACTACACTCTTGGGACGATATGCGCTAACCAGTCAGGGTATCAATTCCGGGGGGAACCATGCCGCGCCATATCGTCTGCCTGACCTTTGATTTCGACACCGAGAGCGGTTTCATCGCCCGCGGCCTGACCTCGCCGACCATGTTGTCGCGCGGCGAATTCGGCCTGACCGGCGCGCGGCGCATCCTCGACCTGGCGAAGTCGCGCGGCCTGCCGATGACCTGGTTCGTGCCGGGCTTCACCATCGACAGCCACAAGGCGGATTGCGAGCGCGTCGTCGAGGCGGGGCATGAGATCGCGCACCACAGCTGGGCGCATGTTCCGCCAGCCGAGCAGAGCCGCGACGAGGAAGCCGAGGACATGGGCCGCGCCAATGAGGCGATCAAGGCACTGACCGGCAAGAAGGCCAGCGGCTACCGCTCCCCGTCCTGGGACCTGAGCGAGAACACGCTGGACCTGCTGGAGGCCGAAGGCATGGACTACGACAGCAGCCTGATGGCGGGCGACTACATTCCCATGAAGACGCGCCACCCCGACAAGGTGGAACTGGGCAAGCCGATCCAGTACGGCGCGGACCGCGACATCATCGAGATGCCGATCAGCTGGACGCTGGACGACCACCC
>JAGRHX010000897.1 GCA_020444775.1 Gammaproteobacteria bacterium | reverse complement strand
CCGCTGCAAAAGCCACGACCGGCACCGGTGAGCACGACCACACGCACGTCCTCGCGCGTATCGCACTCGTCAATCGCGGCAATCAGCGCTTCGAGCATGCCATTGGTGAAGGCGTTCAGCTTCTCCGGACGATTCAAGGTCAAGGTCGCGATATGGTCGCGGATCTCGACGTTCAGCTCGGACATGCGGCGGTCTCCTGGACGGGCACCGGGGATCAGCGATGGGGATGGGCGCCGGGGATGGCCACAGAGCGTGCGGCGGCGGGCACTGGACGAGTCCCATTCGCGTGAATCGGGTCTTATTACGCACGTATCCGCGACGATTTGCGAGCCCCGCGACGATACCTAGGTCGGTTGTTGCCGCCGCAGACGCACTCGCCGGCTCCGCTGCCGCGCATCGTCTTGGCCCCTGGCATGCATGCCAGGGGATTGGCAAGCTGTACTTGCCGCTGCTGGCACTGATTCACCTGCAATGCAGGGTCGGGCGTGAGCGTCATCCGCGCCGGCGCTGATTCCTGCGCAGGCATGGGTCAGCGCCCGGTGACCCGACATGGCATCCACGCAAAGGGAGGCAGGCATGAAGATCGCTTCGCTTCGAACCACTGCGCTGACAGGCTTCGCCGCGACCGTCGCAGCGCCGCTGAGTGCGCAACCCGGCAATATGAGTCCGATCGGCTGGCACGGTGGATGGGGATGGGGCCACATGCTGTTCGGCTCGTTGATGATGCTGCTGCTGCTCGCCGCGATCGTGGTGCTCATCGCGCTGATCATCCGTTGGATCGGCTCGCCCCCACACGCGCCGCGCAGCGCCCCCGAGCAGAACCGGGCGCTAGCGATTCTCGAGGAACGCTACGCGCGTGGTGAAATCGACAAGGAGGAGTTCGAGGAACGACGTCGTACGCTGCGCGACTGAGCCCGGCGACGGCGCATGCGCCGCTGGCGCATATCCACCTCATCTGCGCCGGATGGGGTATAGGCCCCATCAGCCGGCCGACGAACCCCCTGTGTCGCGCGCACGCCAGCCGTCACGAACCACGGCAGCGCCTGGCATGGCTTTCGCATGCATAGCCGCACCATTCACACGCGCCGGTGAACGGGACCTGCTGCAGCCGCGTCACCGTGGAGCCGGCGAGGAAGGTCTTCGATGCTGATGAAAAGCCGCACCGAGGCGTCGCGCGGCGCCACGCTCTATCGAATGGTGATGGAAGACCACGTCTGTCCCTACGGGCTCAAGGCCAAGGACCTGCTCGAACGCCATGGCTTCGAGGTCGACGACCACTGGCTGGAGACACGCGCCGAGACCGACGCCTTCCAGGAAGAGCTGGAGGTACGCACGACGCCCCAGATATTCATCGGCGACGAGCGCATTGGTGGCTACGACGAGCTCCGCGAGCACCTAAGCCAAAGCAACCGGGGCGCGGGCTTGCGTCCCTATCGGCCGGTCATCGCCATCTTCACCGTCTCGCTGCTGATGGCCCTGGCGGTCAGCCTCGGTTCCGCCAGCAACCTACCGGGTGTTCGGGCGGCCGAATCGTTCATCGCCATCGCCATGTGCCTGCTCGGCGTGCAGAAGCTGCAGGATGTCGAGAGTTTCAGCACCATGTTCTTGAACTACGATCTACTGGCACGTCGCTGGGTGCCTTACGGCTACCTGTATCCGTATGCGGAGACCTTTGCCGGCGTGCTGATGCTGGCCGGTGCCCTCACCTGGCTGTCGGCGCCCATCGCCTTCTTCATTGGCATGATCGGTGCGGTCTCGGTGTTCAAGGCGGTGTATGTGGACAAGCGTGAGCTGAAGTGCGCCTGCGTGGGCGGCAACAGCGAGGTACCACTCGGTTTCATCTCGCTGACCGAGAACGTGATGATGGTGCTGATGGCGATCTGGATGGCGAGCCGCGAGCTGCTCCTGCCCGGCTTGGGCTGAGCCGCCAGCTCCGCGCTGCCTGCGCCTGATTGCGGCTCGTTACCATCGGCACAACCCCACCAGTCATGTCCGAATCCAGCATACCGGACAGTGTCGGCGAGGTGACCATCTCCATACGCGGCACGGTGCTCGGGGTGTGGTCCGACTTCGTCGATCACATTCCGTTCATCGCCGCCGCCTTGATGGTGCTGTTGCTGACCTGGGGCACGGTCACCGCGACCACCCTGCTGCTCAATCGCGCGCTGGAACGGCGCCGGCTGCGTGAATCCCTCAAGGATCTGCTGTGCAGGCTCACCGCGATCAGCCTGTGGATGCTCGGCTTGCTGCTGTGCGCGATGGTGCTGTTTCCGGGCCTGACGCCGACCCGCGCACTGGGCGCACTGGGGCTGGTCTCGATCGCGGTCGGCTTCGCCTTCAGGGACATCTTCGAGAACTTCTTCGCCGGCATCCTGATCCTGTGGCGTTTTCCCTTCGAACGCGGCGACGTCATCACCTGTCAGGACATCACCGGACGCGTGCTACAGGTGAACGTACGCATGTCGGTGATTCGACGCACGTCGGGTGAGCTCGTCACCGTCCCGAACTCGTTCCTGTTCAAGAACCCGGTCGAGGTCCTGACCGACAGACCGATGAGGCGCATGAGCGTCGTCGCCGCGGTCGCCTACGACGAGGATCTGGATGCAGCGGTCGAGGTCATCGAGTCCGCGCTACGCGAGTGCGGGAGCATCCTCCACGAGCAGCCTGTTCAGGTCTTTCCACTCGCCTTCTCCTCGAGCAGCGTGGACATCGAGGTGACCTGGTGGTGCGGCTCCCAGCCGGTTGATCAGCGTCGCTCGCGGGGCGAGGTGATCGGTGCCATCAAGCGCGGATTGAATCAGGCCGGCATGGAGATCCCCTATCCGTATCGGATGCTTACCTTCAAGAAACCCCTGCCCGTCGAGGTTACACCTCGGACAGACACCGCCGACTCCGGCCAACAGGTATCGTATCGCTCCGACGAAGAATGACCGACATGAAGCAATCAGGTCATTGTTGCTGCCATACGAGCACCGTATGAACGGTTCGTGCACATCCCTTTGACAGTCCAAGGCAAGCCATGAACGCGCCGGTCCACCAGCCGACGGGGCATTTACGCACACTGGCTGTAGATCTGGAGCAAATCCCCCTGCGCGGCGGCCTTGACACCTGGCTCTCGCCCTTGTCTCCGGCGCTGACAGCGCGCATTGCCGCGGATGTCGTCCTGGCAATCGTTCGGAAAAGCCCGCCACGCCAGCGTCTTCGCGCCACGCACGTTCGAATGGCAACGGGCTGGCATATCGGTTGCAACACCCGGAGTGCACCGGTACGAACATGAGCTGGCGGCAACGGCTCATGCAATCGCACCGGAAGTACACACCGCAACAGGAGACAAACGTCATGTATAAACCGATAGCGCTTTCCATTGCCATGGCCCTTGGTGCGAGCTCGGCCGTTTCGGCCACCGAGATCGGCAAGCCCGATCAAGTCAAGACCCAGGCCGACATGGTCGTTGCTCAAAACAACACGACCAGCTCGACCATGAAGGATTCGAAGTCTGGTGCCGGCACCAAGGATGCGTTGCGACACGCGGACAACTACAAGGAAAAGGACAAGTACAAGAACGGCATGTCCTCTGCTGACAAGTCCGAGGACATCACCCGCACCGAAGGCCGTGGTGGCGCAGGCACCAAGGACGCCAAGGTTCACGCGGACGACTACAAGGACACGACCAAGTACGACCAGGTGGCCGAGTACAGCAAGCTGGACGCCGACAATGACGGCTACCTGACTCGCGCAGAAGCGATGGATCGCAGCGCCCTGACCGCCCAGTGGAATCAGCTGGACACCAATGACGACAACCGTCTGGACAGGGCCGAGTTCGCGCGCTTCGAGTTCGATCCGGATCGTCCGTCCGACCGGATCAAGACCTCCAAGTGATCGCGGTATCCGCTCTCCTGCCGGCGTCTCGCGCGGCAGTGAGAGCCCGGGTCACACCAACCAATGGTGAACCGGTCGTGAGAGGCCGCGGGGTGGGTATATCC
>JAGRHX010000896.1 GCA_020444775.1 Gammaproteobacteria bacterium | reverse complement strand
ACGGCATGCAGATCCGGATCACGCGTCAGGAGCTGGGCCGGATCGCCGGCTGCTCAAGGGAGATGGTCGGCCGGGTTCTGAAGAACCTCGAGGAGGAGCATCTGATCTCGGTGTCCGGGAAGACCATCGTGGTGTTCGGCGCCCGCTGAGACGCCGAACCGAGCACGTCACGGACGGTTCCCCGCTGGCGCCGTCCAACGCGCTTCGTCCTCGATCCCCAATGGATCTACGATCTACAAACCCGCCAGCTGGAACAGTTCGCGCAGCCGCTGGCCAGGCGAATCGGCGCGCATGAAGGCCTCTCCGACCAGGAAGCAATGCACGTCATGGCTTCGCATCATGGTCACGTCCTCTGCGCTGTGAATACCACTCTCGGTGACCACCAGCGTTCCCGCGGGTAGATCGCCAAGCAGCTCCACGGTCGTTTCCAGACGCGTCTCGAAAGTACGCAGGTCGCGATTGTTGATGCCCAGCAGCACGCCGGACATGTGCGCGACGCGCCCCAGCTCCTGCCGATCGTGTACTTCGACCAGCACGTCCATGCCCAGGTGCAGGGCGAGACCTGCGAGATCGTTGAGCTGAGCATCGCCGAGCGCCGCGACGATCAGCAGGATGCAGTCGGCACCCAGCGCCCGCGCCTCGTAGACCTGATAGGGGTCGACCGTGAAATCCTTGCGGAGCACCGGCAGGGTGCAGGCGGCGCGTGCAGCCCGCAGATGCTCGTCGTCGCCCTGGAAGTAAGACACATCGGTGAGCACCGACAGCGCCGCGGCACCGCCGGCCTGATAGTCAGCGGCAATTGCCGCCGGATCGAAATCGGCGCGCAACAGGCCCTTGCTGGGCGACGCCTTCTTGATCTCCGCGATCACGGCTGGCTCCGCGCGATCCACGCGCGCCTGCAAGGCCGCTGCGAAGCCTCGGGGTCGCGGCGCCTGCTCGGCACGTTCGCTCATCGCGCGCAGTGACACCGCCTCACAGCGGCTCACCACCTCCTCGGCCTTGGTGCGCAGGATCTTCTTGAGGATATCCGGTGTCTGGCTCATTGACAGCTTGTCCGCGTGCGTGGCTGATCAGGACGAGGTCGCGGCGAGCCGCTGGCTGACAGCGATGAGCTTGTCCAGCCGCTTTCGGGCCGCGCCGCTGGCGATGCTGTCGCGTGCGCGCTCGACCCCTTCCTCGATGCTGTCACAAACGCCCGCCACGTAGATGGCCGCACCAGCGTTGAGTATCACCACCTCACGGGCGGGGCCTGCCTGGTCGGCCAGCACCGCGTTGAGTATCTCCAGACTTTGCGCCGCCGAATCGACGCGCAGCTCGGCGCTGCTGGCGGTACGGATGTCGAAGCGCTCTGGTGACAGCGTGTAGCGGGTCACCTCGCCGTTCTTCAGCTCGGCGACCCGGGTGTTGGCACCGAGCGTGATCTCGTCCAGTCCGTCCTCGCCGTGCACCACCAGCACATGCCGGCTGCCGAGCTGGCGCAGCACCTGGGCGAGCGGCTCGACCCACGCCGAGTCGAACACGCCGATCAGCTGGTTCGGCGCGTTTGCGGGGTTGGTCAACGGCCCGAGCAGGTTGAAGATGGTGCGTACGCCCATCTCGCGCCTGGGACCGATGGCGTGCTTCATGGCGGCGTGGTGGGCGGGGGCGAACATGAAGCCGACCCCGGCCTCGCGCACGCAGGTCGCAACCTGAGTGGGGCTGAGGCTCAGCGGCAGGCCGGCCGCCTCCAGCAGGTCGGCGCTGCCGGAACGGCTCGACACTGAACGATTGCCGTGCTTCGCGACCCGCGCGCCGGCACCCGCGGCGACGAAGGCGCTGGCGGTAGAGACGTTGAAGGTCGCCGAACCGTCACCGCCGGTGCCGCAGGTGTCGACCAGATGCTCCACCTCGTCGCCTAGATCGACGCGACTCACCAGCTCACGCATGACGCTGGCGGCGGCGGCAATCTCGTCCACCGTCTCGCCTTTCATGCCGAGCCCGATCAGGAAGCCGCCGATCTGGGCCTGGGTCGCCTGGCCGGTCATGATCTGTTGCATGACCGAACGCATCTGCTCGCCGGTCAGGTCCTGTCGCCGCGTAACGGCTTGTATCGCTTCTTGTAGCTGCATTGCACGGGCCTGCGGCAATCACTGCGGCGTTCGCCAGTGAGCCATGGTGGTTGTGTCGGATGCGCACGGCCGGGCTCAGCGGTGCGCGGGCGCTGAATATAAAGCCGGATAGCATAGCCCGAGGTCATGACAGCGCAAAGTCGACCGCCCCGAGCGGCCGGGAGCACGCTCCAGTGGCAGCTCGTCAGCCACCATCCTCCAGCCCGAGCAGGGGCAACAGCTCGGACATTGCATCTATCAGATAGGCTGGCCGGCTGTCGCGGATCGGCTGACCGTGGTTGTAGCCGTAGCTGACACAGACGCAGTCGATCTCGGCGGCGCTGGCCGCCTCGAGGTCGGTGACCGAATCGCCGACCATCACCGCGTCTTGAGCGGACAGATCGAGCAACGAGAGCGCATGTCTCAGCGGCGCGGGGTCGGGTTTGCGCCTCGGCAGCGTGTCACCACTGACGACGACGTCGAAGTAGCGGGCGAGGCCGGCGCGCTGCAAGAGCTCGATGGTGAAGCGCTGTGGCTTGTTGGTGATACAGGCCAGTCGTAGCTCCCGCTCGCGCAGCTGCGCCAGGGTTGTCTGCACGTGCGGATAGATCGTGGCGTGTCGGCCGTTGTGCTGGCGATACAGCGCATCGAAGCGAGCCAGCGCCCGCCGGAACAGAGCCGGCTCCGCGTCGCCGTGCTGTTGGTCGGTCAGACACCGGTGCACGAAACGCTCGACGCCGTTGCCGACGAACTGCCGGCAGCGCTCGACGGCGATCCCGCGCGGTGCGGTGGGATCCAGATCCCGCAACATCGCGTTGGCGCAGAAGGCGAGGTCAGCGACCGAGTCGATGAGCGTGCCGTCCAGGTCGAGCAGCACCGCGCGCTTGCCCGCGAGCGGCGCGCGGGTGGCGCAGGTCCGCCCCTGTGAATCGGTCTCAGCCGCCATCGACGACTCTGGTCGAGTGCCCGGCCGCGATGGCCCGACGCATGTCGGCAATCGTCCGCGCATAGTCCGTGCTGCCAAAGATGGCGGAGCCTGCGACGAAGGTGTCGGCCCCGGCGGCGGC
>JAGRHX010000895.1 GCA_020444775.1 Gammaproteobacteria bacterium | reverse complement strand
CGTAACCCGGTGCGGACCTGTGCCGGGTCGGGGCCGCTGACCGAATCCAGGATGGACTCGTGCCGGGTTTTTTGCATTCCTCAGTGGCTGTTCCCGTTCGCCGGGGGCGCGCGCCACTGCGGAACCCGCGCGCACAGCGCCATCGCCGCGGCCAGCGCGGCGAGCACCGAGAACAGGTTCAGCGCCACGCCATAGTCGCCGCTGAGGTCGTAGAGGCTTCCGGCGATCAGCGGTCCCGAGGCCTGACCGATGACCTGGACCGGCAGTGTGATGCCGCGGATGGCGCCGAAGTTGCGACGGCCGAAGTAGGCCGCCCAGGCAACCGGCAGCAGCGTCATCAGACCGCCGACGCCGCCACCGAAGGTCAAGGCCGCCAGATAGGCCTGTCCGACCTCCTCGACCCCGAGCATGATGCGCAGACCCACCAGGCTGACGATCGCGGCCGTTGCCAGGCCGAAGCGGATCGGCCAGCGGTCGCCGATCCAGCCGAACAGCAGTGAGCCGAGGGCGGCGGCGGTGGAGAAGGTGGCGACCACCGTGGCCGCAAGTGTCGGCGCGATACCCTTCTCGACCAGATAGGGTGCCTGGTGCAGGCTCATCCCGGCCTGCACGGCGAAGAAGCAGGCGCTGTACGCCATCAGCAGCCAGGCCGCCGGCGTGCGCAGGGCCTCGGCGCTGGTGAACTCGGGCTCGATCGGGGCGTGTGCATCTCCGGCACGGTCCCGGGCATGTGCGAGCCTCGCGCCCGAGGACTCGGGCGGAGCCATTCCGTCGGGGCGCAGTCCAAGGTCCTCCGGGCGCCGGCGCATCAGGATCGCGACCGGCAGGGCGCCGATCACCAGCACCGACACGGCGAGCACCAACCAGCCGAAGCGCCAGCCACGCGCCTCGATGGCGAGCTGGGCGAGCATCGGCATGGCGGCGAGCCCGAGCCCGCTGACCAGCGTCACTACCGACATCGCTCGCCCCCGACGGCGCACGAACCAGTTGGCGATGGCGGTGGTGATGCCGATGTCGAACGGTCCGGCAAAGGTCATCCGGCCGATGCCGAAGGCGACGTAGAACCACAGCAGTGAATTGGTGCCGGCCAGCGCCAGCACCGAGCCGCCGGTGACCAGCGCGCTGACCGTCAACAGCATGCGCGCGCCGCTGCGGTCGGCCAGTCGGCCGAGCCTGGGCGCGGTGAGCGCACCGAGCAGGCCGCCGAGCGAGACCGCGCCCGAGATCCCCGAGCGTGACCAGTCGAACTCGGCAATCATCGGTCCGACGAACACCGACAGGGTGGCGACTGCGACGCCCTGGCGCGCCACCGCGGAACAGCAGGCGCAGAACACCACCACCCAGCCGTAGAAGAACGGGACGCCAAACGGTTGCGGCGCACCGCGAGCGGGGTGCGACCGAGCTGGACTCATCGTCGAGTCGAGCCGCCGTTCGAGGTGTCGCCGGGGTTTGCCTGAGCGTTGCTCACGATGCTCGACGGGTCGAGCGCTCGCCAGCGCAGACCGATGGCCGCGGCCCGCAGGGTGAAGTACAACAGCAGCGCGTTGAAGCTGTGCCAGAGAAAATGCGTGCCCAGCGGCCAGCGCTCACACACGGCCATGTCGATCGAACGTAGCGTCAACGACACGCAGAACAGACCGAAGGCGATCGCGAGATCACGCCAGGCCGGGTGCCCCGCGCGTCTGCACAGCAGCGCCAGCCCGAGTAGTGCGGCCGCCGCGCCGAAGTAACTATTGCTACCGTTGAACGGCTCGGAGGGTAATCGACTGCCGAGCGCGAGCAGGACGAGCAGCCCGAGCAGGGCAAGGACCACACCCGGCCAGTGATGCCCGAGCAGCACCGCCGCGCAGAAGCCGATGAAGACATACATGTAGATGCCGATCGGAACCACATCGGCGAGCATGCTCCAGCCGTTCGCGAAGCTGTGAAACAGTGCGCTGCCGATACCGATGCTGATGACCAGCCAGGACAGCACCAGCATCCACCAGGCGCCGCA
>JAGRHX010000894.1 GCA_020444775.1 Gammaproteobacteria bacterium | reverse complement strand
CCTGCTCGGCGGTAAGGACTTCTACTCCTATGTGGTAGGAGTGGGGCCACGCATATCTGGGCACCGGACGGTCTGACAGCAGTAACGGTGCTGCCGCCAAGAATCCCAACCAGCACATTGCGGTTCCGATTCGTGCGGCCGAGATCGAATGGCGCCAGTATGCGCCGTATAGATGCAGGAGGAAGCCCGAGCTCCACAATACAATGCCAAGCAGGAACCCTCTGGCGATCACTGTCGCAACCCACGGTGCACCGTGGTCAAACATACTTGCAGCGCCCCAGGACGCGGTCTCTGCTCGGTTCTCCCGAACCGGAGGTGGACGGTATGGGCCAGTCGCCGGAAACGACTCTGCAAGGAACATCGCCAACATCACCGGCACATGTTTCGGCATCGGCCGCATGCCAGGCCACGCCGAACTTCCAGTCAAGACCAAGCATGGCTGCCGGGCGTTGCCAGATATTCTGGCGCATGGCAGGGATGAGCCAAAGGGCGATGTCGGCTGGAGACCATGGCTTTGAAGACGCGGGCTTTCGACGATTCGCAAATACCGGCTCACGGCCACACATGTATCGACGCTCTACAACTCGTGATTGTCACGGCAGACACCGTGAAAGGAAGCCCCGCACACGATGCTCGAAAGCTTCGTCGAAGGCCGATTCCGGATCTGTCAGCAGCAGATGTCGGTCTAGAAGTGTGCTTGGAAACAAGACATCAGAATCATCGATTGCCAGCCAGGCGACCTGCCCTGGCTCCCCCGTCCATTGCCTTCCAGCCGGCACGCGTCTAGAACCACCAAGAGTTCGGTGCTCCTCGATGAATGCAAGGATCTCGCGATACCGACTTCCTTCGTAGCTACCTGGCAGAAGAGGTGTGACGCCTATTATTCGTTGTTGAACGTCTTCGGCGAACATGCCCAGAAGAACCTGTCGCGGTGCTCTCCATCGCCAGTCGGAGGAGATGACAATCTCCAGCGCTTCGAAGTCGCGGACAACGGATTGAAAGCGTTCAAGACAAGGCGGATGAAAGCGACCCGCTGGAGCGGACATGGGTCGCAGGACGCCATCGATGTCCAGGAAGACTAGCATCGCGAATACTCGTCACGGGTCTGTCGTGGGTCAGCTCGTCGACTCGGGTATGGCCGTCCTTCATGGTGTGCCTTCGATGGACTCAACGCGGCAATGACCGGCTGGACCGGGGTTCCAAGACGGTATTCCCACCGTGACGCTGTACGACGGTAGATGCGGCGCCGACGTTCCATTCAGGCGCGTCGCCCCAGCTGAATGTGCCAGCTGAATGTGCCAGCCTGAACGTGCCCGCTGCTGCATCGAGTACGACCGCCTCCCCACCGCGACAACCGGCATCAGTCGCCCCTGGACGGCTCCTCACCCTCCTCCCCGAGCGATCGAATCCGCCGGTAGAGCGCGGCTGCGCGCCGGGTCGAGGCTTCCAGCTCCTCGAGCAACGGCGCGACCTCGGGACCGCTGCTGGCGGCGTCGGCGACTTCCATGGCGGCGAGGCTTGCGTTGCTCAAGATGGCGCCGATGACCTCGTCGAGGTCACGCGCCGGTTGCGCGAGACCGGTGTCCTCGTCGACGCCCAGGGATTCGGGGGCGGCGAGCGACAAGGATCGCTCGAGCTGACGACGTGCCGCGGCGGCACGCTTGTTGTCGGTCAGATCCATGAATACGAGGATGAAGCCGAGCACGGCGCCCTCGCGGCCCGAGATCACCTCCGCGCGCAGGGTCACGGGACGTTGCTCGCCGTCAGGCAAGACCAACGCCAGCTCACCGCGCCAGGGTCGGTGCTCCGTGCCGAGCGCATCCAGGACCGTGGCTGCGCGCTCCGCGGGTGCAAACAGCGCGGACAGCCCTTCGAGTCCCGCATCCAACGCCAGATCGCGATGAGCGAGCCGCGTGAACGCATCGCTCACGGTCAACAGACGACCTCTGGCATCGGCAATGATGACTGCTTCCTGCGCGCTCTCGACGGTCTGGTTCAGCTCGTCGAGCTGGTGCCGCGCGATCAGCAAGCGGACCCCGTGCACCTGCACGATGATGTCCGCAAGTGATCCACCGAGGGCACGTGCCAGCGACAGCTCGGCCTTGGACCAGGGCGAGGCGGTGCCGCGCACGATCTCCGACCACGCAGCGAACGAGCGCCGGGGCGACAGATCGAGCGGGTCGTCGCCGAGCACGGGCTTGGACGGATCGCCGGCCCAGGTCACGGTCAGGAGCTGCTCCTTGCGCATCCAGATCAGATAGTCCGGACGTGAACGCGACAGCTTCACGCTGAGGATGCCGCTCGCGGTCGGTGTCAGGCTTTGCAGCTCTGGATTGTCGCGCCCCACGGAAGCCGAGCTGAACAGCACGTCGTGGGCCTGCTCGTCTATCCACCGGACCAGCGCCCGCAGCTCCGGTGTCGAAGGGACCTCGCCGACCGTCTGGATCTCACCGGCATACACCAGCGCGGCGCCGGTCGCATCGAGCGGCTGGAGCAGGGTGCGCGGATTGCGGAACAGGGCCAGGCGCCAGTCGCCTTCGGTCGCAGTCGCCTCGATCAGGCGCTGTTCGAGTCTGCGCACCAGGATGGCGACCTGGGCCTGCGCGTAGTTCTCGATCGCCGCAAGGCGTGTTGCGAGCACCTCGCCGAGGAGCTCGGCGGCCGCGCGTACGGGATAGCGCAGGTTTCTCGGTGCATAGTGATGACACGCGATGAGACCCCACAAGGCGCCGTCGCGCACCAGCGATACCACCAACGTCGCCGTTACACCCATGTTCTTCAGATACTGCAGATGCAGCGGCGACATGCTGCGCAACTGCGACAAGGACATGTCCAGATCGTCGCCGTGACGCGGCCGCAGGCGTGGAACCAGTGGCACCGGTTCGTAGTGCACGTCGACCAGCACCCGTGTGCGGGTTCGAAGATAGAGCTGACGTGCTCGCTGCGGTATGTCCGAGGCCGGATAGTGATGACCAAGCAGGGAGTCGAGTCGAGGGTCACGAGACTCGGCAATGATCTTGCCGTGTCCGTCCGGATCGAACTTGTACACCATGACCCGATCGTAGCCGGTCAGCTCCTTCACGCAGCGCACCGCGACGTCGGCAAGCGATGCCACGGTCGAAGCCGCGCCGATGCGCCGCAACGCATCGTTGAGCTGCTCGAGCAAGGTCTGCTCGGGAAGCGAGACCGGCGCGGGCACCCCCGACAGCGGCGGGTCCACGGGCTCCAGCTCAAGGGCGATCTCGCTGTCCGGCAGACGATGCGCGACCGCCTCGAAAGTACGTTCGCGGCTCAAATAGCAGGTGCGTGCCCGAAATGGCACGGGCGCCTCGAGATTGTTCCTGTTCGCCAGCGTCCGTATCCAATCAGCGAGATCCCCGCCGAGGCAGGTGAGTGGCCGCTCGAGCAGGCTATCGGGTGTCGCGCCGAGGATATCGGTGGCGTTGTTGGTGACCTGCCGGATTCTCAGGTCCGGCCCACCGAGCACGATGAGCGTGCCGTGTGGTTGCACCGAGCCCGCCAGATGGAGTAGCTCACGCTCGCAGTTCGTGAGGTCGGCCTGTCCGAAAGGGGGGCTGGCGGTAACCACGGTGACTATCCAGAGCGAGAGCCACGGCGAATGGTCGCCGCACCCGTATCGTCAGGTGGCGGGTCGGCCAATGAGCGAAGCCTTCGGTCGAGATCCTCCGCGCTGATGCGAAGCTGACCCGCGGCAGCGGCCACATTGCCCTCATTGCGCGCAAGCGCCGCCGAGATGAGCTCGGCTTCCAGCATGCGGATGCCATCTCCGAGCAGCTCGTCGAGCTGGGCGCCCCCGAGCCGCCCGACGGTGCGTGCCACCACCGCGGCCAGCACCGCTTCGGTGCCCGCAACCGCATCCTCCAGCGTGTCCGTCGGTCGCAGGGTGATGCCGACGCATTCCTGATCGGTTTCGGTCAGGAGCACTGCGGACGCGACGACACGCACGCGTCGACCGCTGGCGCACACCAGCACGGTCTCGATCTCGCTCGAGAGGCCGCAGCCACGCGCACCCGCGATCAGCGTGCCCGCCGAACGATCGCCGGCGCCCAGCCAGTCGGCCAGATCGGTGGCCCGAACCTCGGTCTCGGAGAGCACCTGGACATGGTGCAGGAAGGTGGGGCTGGCGGCGACGATACCGCCTCTGGAATCGGTGACCACAACGGCCACGCCGCGTTGACGATGAGGCCGGGCGTGGTCGCCGTCGTGCGCATCACGCCGGCCTTCGATTTCCGGCTCGCGGCCGTCCTCGTCGCCGTAATCGTCGCTTGCCCTCGCGTCCACCCGCGCGCGCAGCAGCAGTCGGCGCCCAGCCTCGGCCGTCAGCGGACTGACGGCGATGAGCACACGCCTGCCGGACGACTGCAATCGCGCCGCCAGCTCGACCGGGCCTGCATTGCTGTGCGCCGTTTGCAGCATTGCATCGACAGCGGGACGCGAGTGCGTGCTGAACACGTTCCGCGCTGGCGTGCCGAGCAAGGCCGCCGGCGCGATGCCGAGCAGGCTGGTACAGGCACGGTTGGCCTTGAGCACCGTCAGCGAGTCCGGATCGACCACCAGCACAGCGTCGGACGCTATCTGCAGCAGCTGACGCTCGCGCTCCTCGGCCTGGCGCACGCTCCAGTACTCCCGCTCCAGCTCTTGCTGGGTCTCCAGGAAGCGCTGTTGTATGGCGGCTACCGCACGCAGATCCTGACCGACCACCAACACCGGTCCGTTGGCCCCGAGCCGGATTGCCGTGTAGGCGATCGGGATGACGACGCCAGCGGGCGTCGGGTGATTGACCTCGCGCCGGCGCGACACGCCGGTCTCGACCACGTCGCGCAGCGCCAGCTCGATCTTCCGGCGGGTATCGGCGGTCGCCGTGTCGACCCAGGCTCGCCCCAGCCAGTCGTCAACGATCGGCTTGATCGGCTTGCTGTTGCCGGTCACGACGGTGGTGATGGTGCCGTGCTCGTCGATGACCAGCGCGATATCACTGCTCAGCGACACGAGCGCCGATGCAATCTCGGGGGCCCAGTTCGACAGAGCGCTGAGATCGGTCACAGGGTTTCTGGCTCGGCAAGATGCATGATTCAGGCCTTGAGAGGTTGAAGACCACCCGGGTGCGCGCAGCGTGGCGGGACAACTTGCGGCCTGGCCCGCGTCCACACGAACTCGCACCACGACCACTTGTGCTCGTCCAAGGACGCGGGTAGGAGCCCTGCTACGAGCTCGGACCGTGAGGCTCGGGCCGGCGTGGTATCGCCCCGCGTCGCGAGCCCTGTCAGTCGGTCACGATGGAACCACCGCACGCATGGCATTTTCCGAAGCATACCAGATACTTGGCCAGCCGATGACGAAGACCGACCGGTCCCATGGACGCAAACGCTGGCGGGCCTTGCCAGCGAACGCAGGGAAGGTTCGACGGCCTCGCGGCTGCGTCGCCTCGACCGATATCCACTCAGCTTGCGAGCGAACGCAGATTCTCCGCTACGAGCACCGCCGACCGCGCAGTTTCCGCGGTGCAATCAGCACCGACCGTCTGCACCAGCGACGGCTCACGCACAACCGCGGGCCCACCAATCATGATGATGAGAGACGGATTGCGCGATGCCGCACGAATCCGCGCGATCTGCGCACCCAGCAGGTCTGCATCGCGCTCACAGCTCAGCGACAACCCCATGACGTCGAAGCTGCTGCCGGCAACGAGCCGCTCGAGTGAGTCCGCGGTAGTCCCCTCACCCGCGGTGACCTGCCAGCCGGCCCGCTCGAAGAACGCCGCGACCATCTGGATCCCGAGCATGTGCATTTCGCCCGGCGCCGGGCTGAGCAGGGCCCTTCGTCTGTGCAGTCCAGCGTCGCGCCCGTTGAGCACACGCTCCCGGAAGCAGCCGAATATCTGATGGATCCGACACAATCCGAGCGTCACCTCGGCGAATGAGCACTCGTCCTCGAGCCAGAGGTCGCCGAGCCGGCGCGCGCACGGCGTGAGCAGCTCCAAGAATATCTCGGTGATGCCCACGCCATGGCGACGCAGCTCGTTGACGTAGGCAAGTCCGACTCCCGCATCGTGTCTGAGCACATGCTGCACGAGCATGTCGACCATCGACGGCTCGATCGGTCGCGAACGTGCCACGTGCCGGGCAAGCCCCGGCCACGGCCCTCGTGCACTCAGCGACCGTCGGTGATTTCGAATCAGACTCGGAATGACCGTGTGCTCGATCGCACGCATGAGCTGCGGTCGGGAATCGGCAACGGATGCCGCGACCTCACCGTTACCCAGACCAGTACCCAAGCCAGGGTCGAGATGGGTATCCAGCCGCGTATCAGACCCGACGTCGAGTCGGAAGGGACGCGTCATACGCGCCTGATAGCCGTCACCGGTGAGCGCTGTCAGGGCGTCCACCTGCAGCGACGTGCTCGACGTATCCCGCTCTGGGATACCAGCATCGGACGCATACTCGGACGCGCCCAGACGTTCGACCCGCCCGCTGCCGGACGCTCTCTCTTTCTCCCCCTTGCTGCGCTGACGCATAGGTTCGTTCTCCTCACCTTGCGCACCGCGTCACGCGCACGGTCGACGCGCTGGCGTGCCGGACCGGAGAATCTGCTCGGCACCGGAAACGCCTGTAGTCCGCGGTCTGGATTCCGACTCATCGGTTGGCAGTGTCGCGCCTGTCCCGATTGCATCATCGCGAACGGCGGATGCCGTTACGCCAGACCGCGAAACGCCCTCACGCGCGGCCGGGTTCGAACCGGCTCGCTCCTACAACGAACGCGCCTCTACCGTGCGCCGCCCACGGCGTCTTCTTGTGTGACATCTTGCGCTGAATGCGGCAATGCGCCTGGTTGTGGGAAGATTAATGCCTTCTCTCGACACTTGTCACGTGCGCGCACGTCCACGTAGCGTCGGATGGCCGCGTCGGCACGGCAGGCAGGCCCGTTCGGCGACTCGCGCTCCTGTGGCACCTCCACGCATCATGGTCGAGGCCGACAACTGACATGCATGCATCCCAGGGTCTTGATTACAGGCCGAGATGATTTACAGGCCGAGAAGGGGACGCGTACTGTCGTCGTGGCAAACCGGATGCACGTGTCGGTTGCGTCGTCGGCATTGTTCAGCCTCGACCTACCGGCCTGAACTACGACTGGCGGGTATACATGTACATGAGTCGCACCCTCAAGTTCCTGCATGTTCTCGGCGCTATCGGGCTCACGGGCTCGTTGGTCTGCTGCCTCACCCTTGTGCATGTCGCCGATGAGGACGCGACCCTACAGACGCTGCTGCGTACCCGACAGGACATCGATGCGATCTGCACCTGGGTTCTGCTGCCGTCACTCATGATCGTGCTGTTCGCCGGCCTGCTTGCCATCGCGGCGCACGCGCCATTCATGCAGGCGCGCTGGGTGTGGGTAAAAGCAGCCACCGGGCTCGCCATGTTCGAGGGCACGCTCGGCTTGATTCAGGGGCCCGCGCGAGAAGCCGTGAAGCTCACGGCGTCCGCCCTGGATGGCAGGCTACAGCCGGACAGGCTCGAGCTGCTCGTGCCTGATCAACGGACGTCACTGTGCGTCATGCTCAGCCTGGCGATTGCCAACATTGCGCTGGCAATCTGGCGCCCGCGACTCGGCCAATCGCGGCAGACGGGTGGCGGAGCGACTACCTGAACGCCTGCCGCTGCGCCAACAGCAACCTTCAGGCCTTGGCGACCCAACTCCGGCACCAGCCCTTGCCCGCTACCGACCGACCAGGGAACAGGCTGCAAGAACCGGTCGCCTCGTCGATCGGCGTGAAGAAGCGACAGTGCATGCACATGTGATCGGCGCCACCGCGGGTTTCAACACTCACGGTGCTCGCGTCGGGTGTGTAACCAAGGGCCTTCGCCGTCGTATCGTCCGGACTCAGTGGTGGGAGCTCGGCAGCGCTCGCCTCGCGCGCGCCAAGCGGCAACTGCGACGCAGCAACGCCGGCAAGCGTCAGCGTAACGAAATGACGGCGTGCGATGTGCTTCGGATCGAAGGTCATGGATGATTGCTCCTGAGCCAGCAGTACCTTTGTGAGGCGGTACGGGATGTCAATTCGTGTCGCCGGGTTTCGGGTCCCTGCTCACGCCGGCCCTGGACCAGCCAGCGGTGATGGCCGTACTTCCTGCGCGCCGTCCGACATACGGCCACGAGTCGCGGTGGAGAGATTCCGCAGATGCATCACGCTGACGCAGGCATGGGTGCTCTGCCGTACAACCCTGCTCTGCGCTGTGGACACGCGAGACCTGGTCTCGGCGCGAAACATACGGGTCGTCAACGGGCTCAGGTCATGCGGTTCAACGCACGGGCAGATAGCGCCACTCATATTCCGAGCCGATGATTCTCAGCTCACTCAACTTCAGTGTCACCCGTGCGCGTTCGCTCGGACGAACCAACTGCTCGCTGCAGGCCTGGCGCTTGTCTGCATCGCCACTCGCAAGCAGGAAACAGAACTTCATCTCCACGGTCCTGCCGCACAGATTCTCGACAACCGCGCTCGCCGAATGACCAGCCTGCGATTGCCTGCCGGTCGGTGGGCTGCGCAGGGGCACGGTCGGCCGGGCACGAAACTCGTCCAACGCTATACAGCCGATCCCAGCGCGGGTGGGATTGTCGAACCCTTCACCGCTCGCCGGACCCATCCAGCATAGCGTCGCAGCAACGACCAGCAGGCTACGCGTGATGCGAGCGACGGTGAAGCGACTTGGATGATTGTTCATCGTTTGGTAACCCTACCCTCGGCCACTGTGTTCCTCGGTTCCAAAGCCACCTTACCCGCCACAGGCTGCTCAAAGACGCGCGTCGAACCACATGCCGCGAACTCACTTCGAGCTCAGACCTCGCACGTCCGACAGCATCGACACGCCGTTGAGCGGCTTGGGTTGACCGCGATGACACGTAGCGCAGCTCAGCTTCGGCCCATCACCCGTCACGCCTAGCCGGTTGGGCGGATACTGTGGCGAGAGCGGCACCAGGTAGTCGGCATTCAGCGCACGCACCATTTGAATCCCGTGCCAGGCGGTCACACGCGCGGCTGGACTCTGCTGCCAGTCCGAGAACGCGCGACTGTTGTGACAGTAGGTGCAGTTGACCCCAAGCGAATCGGTCAGGTGCATCATCAGCCCGTAGGTATGCTCGGTATCGTCGATGCTGCTGCCGGGCCTGCCCGGCAAAGCCTGGGTACTGACCACGCGGATGTTGCCATTGGCGCCCAGATAGCGGCTCAAGGTATCAAAAGGTAGCGAAGCGTAACCTACCGAGGCGCTGGCCAGATTCTGACCGTTGCGTCTGGCGGCAGCGCCCAACGCCTGCGGCGGGCCCGGGTCCTTGAACCAGATGCGCTCCGGAACCGGCTTGCCACGATGACACGTGTAACAGGTGACACCGGTCTGCCCCGCGTGCACTTGCCATTCATCGTTGATGCCACGGGTCATCTCGAGCATGCGTCGCGCCACCACCTTGGTGTACAGCGTGTCCTGCGACAGATCGTTGCCCTCGTGACAATAGGCGCAACCCTGCTCAGGTGATACCCACTCGGTGACGGAGGCCATCAGGTGAGTGAAGCTCGCGACATCCAGATCGCCGAGAACCTGCACATTCTTGAAGACTTCACTTGCCTTGGGACCGGCCGCGGCGGCGGGCGCGGGAACCCCTGCTGGCGGCGTGCTCGCGGCGACCAGTCGAGCCAGCTTGCGCGGATTCTCTACCTGTACCATGCCCGTCCCACGATACCCGCTCTGCGTCGATTCAGGTGGTGGCGCCTCACATCCACCCAGCCACACGCAGCCCAGGGAAATGATCAGGAGCCGCCGTGCAACGCTACTCGTCGTGACTGTTGCCATCGCCTCATCCCCCGCTGCCAATGGCCGGATCCATCGGTGCCGGCTGCGTTATCGGATACGTCGGTGCCACGCCATGCTTGACCGCCCACAGATACCAGTTGTCCACCACCGTGCCGGTCAGCAGGATGCCGATTCCGCCGGCCAGCGGACACAGCACGGCAAACCACCAGGCCCAACGATGAATCGACTCCATCGTGGCATTGAAGCCCATTGTCCAGCGCCAGAACAGCGCGGCGCGTTCCGATGCCGTACCACGATCGGTAATCTGCTCGATCTCACGCTCCCCCCCGTATCGACTCACTGCTAAAATGGTTGCGCCATGCATGGCAAACAGCAACGCGGAGCCATAGAGAAAGGCAATGGACAGCATGTGGAACGGGTTGTAGAAGAGGTTTCCGTAGCGGATTGAGAACGCGGCGGTCCAGTCCAGATGTGGAAAGATTCCGAATGGCACGGCCTCGGACCAGCTGCCGATCAGCAACGGACGGATGAACCCCAGCACCAGGTACAGCCAGATGGCCGATGCGAAGGCCCATGCGACATGCGTCCCCATGCCCAACGCCAGCGCCCGGGTGTATACACGCGCCCACCACAACAGTATCGACGCGGTCAGAAAGAAGCCGGCCATCAGCCACCATCCACCCTCGGCCATGGGCGGAATGCTCAGACCGTACTCACGAGCCGGTGGCTCGAGCGCCAGCCATGGCAGCTGGCGGACGAACTGGACCGGGTCCCAGTTGACCGACGCCCACATGTTCAGGCCAATGATCTCGAACGCTATCACCCCGCAGATGAGCGAGACCACGCCGAGCCAGCCGAGATAGATTGGTCCGATCTGGGCATTGCCGATCTTGCCGAGCCAATAAGAGAAGCGCGGCTGCAACTGTCTCGCCCACTCACCGCCATCCACGGCGACACCGATCGACGGTGCTGCCCGAACCTGTACTCGCGTGAATATATTCTGATACTCAGCCATGACTGCAGCTCCCAAGCCTTAACGCCAGATCGGCAGTTCGAGCCACCATGTCCACCATTCTGGCCAACCGCGCGTCCAGAACGGACCACTGATGACGATGCACACGGCGCTCCAGAACACTGCGGCCAGCGCCAGGAACAAGCCGAGACGGTGAATCCCCAGGGTCCCTATCGAGTACCCGACCGTGTCGCGAAAGAAGGTGTCCTCGTGCTCAGGTGTCTTCACGCTCTCGCCTGGCTGCGGATTGGTCGCAGAGAGAATCAGCGATCCGTGAAGCGCAAGCGCCAGACAGGTGGTGAAGAAAAAGCTCACCGCGATCATGTGTGCCGGGTTGTAGTGAAAATGCAGATACTGGTAGCCGACGTTCGACACCCAGTCCAGATGGCTGATGATTCCATAGGGAAAGCCATGCCCCCAGGCCCCCATCAGGACCGGACGAATGACGACCAGCGTGAAATACGCGAAAATCGCAAAGCCGAAGGCAACCGGCACATGCACGCCTATGGCCAGCTTGCGACAGATCTCCACCTCTCGCAGTGCCCAGGAGACGAACGCACCCAAAGCACACGCGGTGATGAGCTGCCACAAGCCACCCTCCTGCAAGGGTGCCAGCGCCAACCCGTAGGAGAGATCGGGCGGTGCAATATTGATCTGCCACAGATTCCAGGTCGGCCCGAGCGCCGCGCCATACAGGATCAATGCGGTGCCGACCAGGCTGAAGAATATGGTGGTCACGCCGAAGAATCCGACATAGAACGGCCCGACCCAGAAATCGAAGAGGTCGCCACCGAGCAAGGTACCGCCTCTGACCCGATATTTTCGCTCGAAACTCAGCATCGCCATGTCGACCACCTCCCCTGAGGGCCCTCGCCTGGCGCACCTGAGGTCGCGCCCGGCGCGAAGGCTGCGAGCGGATGGCCCAGCGTAAAGGGTCAAGCCGCCCGCAACCGACCGTCGCCACCGTCAACCGATCAAGGAGACGGGTTCAGCTATTGGTTGCACCAGCTCGAGCTGGGCAGTCTTGTTCCTCGGCCCTTCGATCCAGTTGAAGCGGTCCGTGCTCAACAAGATGAAGTGGATCAAGATCGCCAGCGCGAACAGGAAGGTGAACAATGCGATCAACGTTCTACGTGGATCGAACAGTTTCCAGATTCGCCACATTGCGACAGACCTCCTAGGTTAGATACACCGACAACGAGTTCACCATTGCGTGCATCCCTTCGGCGAAGTTGGCGTACGTCTCGCCGAGCGAGGCATAGCCTTCGGGGCCGGGGAGCCATGGTCGCCACATCCAGACGAGGATGTGTGCCACGACCGCTATCGCCGTGAAGACGATGAAGCTGGTCACGAACAGTTTGTGGAACTCTTGTGCCTCTTGGTCCGACAATCCGGACAGTGAATAGCTGCTCTCCGCCATAAGCACATCTCCAACAGGGCCAGATGGGGGCCGAATGGCCGACGCCACGCGCATCACGCGTAGCTACTAATGCTGCGCCCCTGCCTCAGGCGGGAACGCAGCGGCTCTTGCCCGAGCCGGGCAACACGTTCGCCCCGCGTTACTTCACGAACGCCAGTGGCAGGTAGGTGTGCGCGTCGGAGCGAGCCTCCGCGAGCACGGATTGCGGCCGTCGCCCCAAACGCATCAGCGTGCCGCCGACCGCGCGCTTGAACAGCACCGCAACCACGAACAGCGGCAGGGTCAGGGCGTAGACGACGCGGAAGTCGAGCTCCTCGGCGGGCTGTGGAGCCTGGCCGGCATGACATACCGCGTCGAGGTCCGGAGCCGATGGCCTCGAGGGTCCCGGCTTGTCGGGGCGTGGGACCTGGCCGAAATGGGAATGCAACGAGCTGCCATGAGCTGATTTCATGCCGCTTCACCTTTGACTGCGGAACTGTTGTCCGGGGCGACTTGAGCCGCTTCCCCGGCTGCCTCGAAGCGGCTCAGCGCACGGATCCTGGCGACCGTGACTCGGCTCTCGCCAAGCCGCCGGGTCTCGCGCTCGGCCGTCTCGCGAAGCTGGCGAGCCGCTGAGATTCGAGTCAGCACCGGGAATGCCTCCACCAACGAATCGAGCATCTCGCTGGCATCGTCATCCCAATCCAGAGTGCTCTCGGCACGCATCGGTGTCGCTTCGATGCTGTCCATCTCGCTGCCCAGTGGCAGGATGGAGAAGAGCGCATCGAACAGCGCGTTGGCCACTTCCTGGATGAGATAGGTGACACCGGCATAACCCATGAACGGGGTGCCGGTATGCCGGCGGATGATCGTGCCGGGGAACGAGGCTGGGATGTAGATGGCCTTGGACGCGATCTCGCTGAGATACATCCGTTCGTTGAAGCTACCAAAGACAATCATCGCCGCGCTGTCGCGGATGGCCTTGCGCACCTGTTCGTTGTCCGGCTTGACACCGGCCTTGCGCGAGAATGCGAAGGCGCAGGGCAAGCCAAGATCCTGCTCGAGGAAGTTGACCAGGCCGCGGCTATAGGTCTCGGTCGCGGCCACGCCGAACGCTGCGGTGGAGAAGAAGTCCTGCGTCACGGAACGCCACAGGTCCCACACCGGTTTGATGGTCGTGTGCTTCTCCTGCTCGATGAACGGCTCCGGGTCGAGATCCAACAACTCCCCTAGCTTGCGCAGGAACAGGGTCGTGCTCGACAGACCGATTGGCGCCTGCAGGTAGGGACGGCCGAGCGCCTCGCACAGGCCCCGACCGTACTCACGGTACATGCAGATGTTCACTTCGGCGTCGGCAAGGCGGGGGATTTCGCCGAGCGCACAGCCCAGGGGGAATACCAGGTCCACCTCCGCGCCGATACCTTCGACGAGTCGACGCACCTCGGCCAGATCCGAGGGCATGTTGAAGTAGCCGAAGCTCGGCCCGATGATGTTGACCTTGGGTGCCTGGCCGGGCGTGGGCTTTTCCGCCGGCCGTGAAGTGCGTCTGGCGCCGAACTCGGACCACAACCAGAACAGGGCCCGGTCCGCGCTCTGCCATTGGTCCTCGTCGATGGTCCGCGGCAGAAAGCGTTTGATCCGAGTGCCCTCGGGAGTCACACCGCCACCGATCATCTCCGCGATCGAGCCCGTCACCACGACCGCCGGTCGCTTCGGGTCCAGGGTCTTGTGGGCTCGGCGCAGGGCTTGCTCGGTACCGTGCTGACCGAGCTCGTCCTCGGACAGACCGGTGACCACGATTGGCAGCTCATGCGGTGGCAGCGCGTCGGTATAGTGCAACACCGAGGTCACCGGAAGGTTCTCACAGCCGACCGGACCGTCAATGATCACCTGCAGGCCCTTGACCGCCGCGAACACGTACACGCAGCCCCAATAGCCCCCGGCACGATCATGATCGAGGATCAGCATCGCTCCGCTCCCGTGTTGCCGGTCGGCTTGCCACGCGGCCAGATGCCGGCGGTGTCCCCGACACCTGTGCCCTCGAAGAAGGCACGCATCCGCTGCATCCGATCCGCTCCGCCCGTGGCCGCCAGCACGACCTGAGCAAGCGCTGCCGGACCGGCGCTTCCCATGAGCGGCCGCGCCGAGATCAAATTCGTGAAGTACAGCGCTGGGGTGCCTCGTTCCTTGGCGTGTTGGACCACCGGCGTAGTGCCAATCGCGAGCTCCGGGCGGAACTCTTCGAATGCCGCCAGGTCCTGCTCCAGCGAGGCGCGGTAGGCCACGTGCACACCGCGCCGGCGCAGCCATTCACAGTCGGATGCCGACCATGGCGTAGCCGGACACGCGGTGCCCACATAGCGCACGTCCGCACCGCACTCGCACAGCAAGCGCGCGACCAGCAGCTCCGAGCCTTCGTATCCGGACAGGGTGATACGCGCGTCGATCGACGCGCTCTTCACAGCCGCGCGTATGGCCGGAAGCACCTGGTTTCGAGTCGCGTCCAGCTGGGCGGCACCGACATTGCAGGCCGATGCGACGCTATCCAACCAGGCGCTCGTACCCTCCACGCCCACCGGCCCGGAACCCAGCACCGAGCGACCGGATTGTTCGAAGACCCGGACGGACGCCGAATAGAAGGGATGAATCGCCGCCACCGCGCTACAATCGAGCGCTGCATACAACTCTCGCCACTCACGCGTCGGCACCGTCGCCCCCACTGCGAGGCCCATGGGCTTGAGCATGCGGCCGACGGTCATGGGGTCGACCGGGAACATCTCGCCGAGGAGGCTGATCGTTGGCAAGCTCTCGCGATCACCGCGCGGACGCTGCACCGGGCCTTCCAGGATCTCCTGCCGCGCGTACTCCAGCATGGCCCCGGCCAGCACGTCCTTGGCCTCGGCATGGGTCGGCACACCGAACCCCGGCACATCGATACCGATGATGCGTACACCGTTGATCTGGCGGGGCAACAGGCGTAGCGGCACCCCGGAGGCGGTCGGTACACACAGATTGGTCACCACGATCGCATCGTAGTGGGTCGGATCCGCGATCTGATGCACGGCGTCTCGGATGTCCTCGAACAGCTTGCCGGTAACCAGACTCTCGGAGTCGAAGGGCACATACCCGACCGTACGTCGCGCGCCGTAGAAATGTGAGGTGAAGGTCAGCCCGTAGACGC
>JAGRHX010000893.1 GCA_020444775.1 Gammaproteobacteria bacterium | reverse complement strand
ACCTGCGGCTCGGGCGGCATGCTCATCCAGTCGGCCCGCTACATCGTCGAGCAGGGCGGCACACCAAAGAACTTCAGCCTGTTCGGCCAGGAGAAGAACCTCGGCACCTGGGCCATCTGCAAGATGAACATGCTCTTGCACGGCTTCCCCGATGCGCGCATCGAGAAGGGCGACACCATCCGCGACCCCAAGCTGCGCGAGAGCGGCGAGCTGATGCTGTTCGACCGGGTGATTGCCAACCCGCCGTTCTCGCTGGATGACTGGGGCAAGGAAGTGGCCGAGAGCGATGGCTATGGCCGGTTCCGCTTCGGCATCCCGCCCAAGACCAAGGGCGACCTGGCTTTCGTCCAGCACATGGTCGCGACCCTGAACATTCACGGCAAGCTCGGCGTGGTCATGCCGCACGGTGTGCTTTTTCGCGGTAGCAGCGAGGGCCTTATACGCCAGGGGCTGCTGGAGGAGGACCTCATCGAGACCGTGGTCGGTCTGCCGTCGAACCTGTTCTATGGCACTGGCATCCCCGCCGCCATCCTCGTCATCAACCGCGACAAGGTGCCTGAGCGCAAGGGCAAGGTGCTGTTCATCGAAGCGTCACGGGAGTTTCGTGAGGGCAGCAATCAGAACCACCTGCGCGATGAGGATGTGAAGCGGATTGCCAGCACTGCGCACGCCTTCCAGGACGTGGAGCGCTATGCGCGGGTCGTACCGCTCGATGACATCAAGGGCAACGACTACAACCTCAACATCAGCCGCTATGTGGACACGGCCGAGGCCGAGGAGCGGATTGATGTCGCGACGGCGGTGGCGCAGCTGCGTGAGGCCGAGGCTGCGCGGGATGCGGCGAAGCGGGTGATGGATGGGTATCTGCAGGAGCTTGGGTATAGTGCCTGAGGATGCAGGGAGTAACACTTCGACAGGCCAGATGCCGACGGATTGGCGATTGGCACCATTGGAGAGTTTGTGTCGAGGCAAAGGAAAATACGGCGCCAACGTTCCCAAGCGCGCGTTCGATCCGCACTTACCCCGATATGTCCGGATAACGGATATCGATGACTCTGGAAGATTGAGGAAGGATTCCGCCGTCAGTATTTCCGAGGACGATGCCGCTCCATATGTTCTCAGCGAAGGAGATATCCTGTTGGCTCGAAGCGGTGCTACGGTCGGGAAGTCCTACGTGTACACAACCAGAGATGGGCTATGTGCACATGCTGGATATTTGATCCGGTTCACTCCAGATGCTTCTCAGCTGAGAGCTGCCTTTCTTAAGCAAGTACTTCAATCCTCAAGATACTGGGATTGGGTCAACACATCACGGCGCGCTCAAGCCCAACCGAACATCAACGCCGCTGAGTATGGACAGTTCCCTGTCCTCCTCCCACCCCTCCCCGAGCAACGCAAAATCGCCGCCATCCTGTCCTCGGTGGACGCGGTCATCGAGCAGACCGAAGCGGTGATTGCGCAGCTGCAGGTCGTGAAGAAGGCGATGATGCAGGCGCTGCTCACGCGCGGCATGCCCGGGCGGCATACGCGGTTCAAGCAGACCGAGATTGGGGAGGTTCCGGAAGCGTGGGAGGTGGTGGCGCTGGATCAGCTGATCGAACCGGGTCGGCCTATCTGCTACGGCATACTGAAGCCCGGACGCGGCTATCCCGGTGGTGTTCCAGTCGTGAAGGTAAAGAACATAGTCGACGGGCGAATTGAGGAGGACGGTCTCCTTTTGACGTCCCCGGAGATTGACCACCAGTACCGTCGGTCCCGCCTGCAAGAGGGTGACATCTTGTTGTCGATTCGCGGCACTACAGGACGGTTGGCGATTGTGCCGCACAAGCTCGACGGTGCAAACATCACGCAGGATTCCGCTCGCATTGCACCGAAGAAGGCTGTCTCGCGCGATTACTTGTACTGCTGCCTTCAATCTCCGCAGCTACAGCTTCAGATCAAAGACCACACCAAGGGGCAAGCCGTCCAGGGAATCAATATCCGAGACGTACGCGACCTCAAGATTCCACTGCCTGTGCGTGCAGAACAGGAAGCGATAGCCAGCGTTCTATTTGGACAAGCCGATTACCAAGCGAACCTCTCACGCACGCTGGTGGAACTTCGCTACACCAAAGCCGCCCTCATGTCCGTCCTCCTCACCGGCGAGCTACGGGTCAACGTCGACGAGGACGCCGCCGCGTGAGCACCACGGCTGCGGCCTGGACCGAAGCGGGGCTGTCCGAAACCCCGACGGTCGAGCTGTTGCAGTCGCTGGGCTACACCTACGCCGCACCCGAAACTCTCGAGACCGAGCGCCAGAGCCTGCGCGATGTGGTATTGACTGCACGCCTTCAAGCCGCGCTCGCCCGCCTCAATCCGTGGCTCGACGCCGACAACACCCACAAGGCGGTGCGCGCCATCACCAACGTGCACGCCGCCAGCCTGCTCGAGGCCAACGAGCAGATCCACACCGCGCTCAGTCACGGCATCGCTCTGGAACAGGACCGCGGTGAGGGCCGCAAGAGCCACACGGTGCGCTTCATCGACTTCGAGGACCCGACCCACAACGAGCTGCTGGTCACTCGCCAGTACCGCGTGCGCGGCAGCCGCAAGCACATCATCCCCGACGTCGTCTGCTTCGTGAACGGCATCCCGCTCGTCGTCATCGAATGCAAGAGCCCCGACCGCGGCGATCACTGGCGCGCCGAGGCGATTGACCAGCTCGACCGCTATCAGGAGCTGAGCGAGCGCTACCGCGAGCTGGGCGCGCCCAAGCTGTTCGAGACCGTGCAGCTCCTGGTCGCCACCTGCGGCCAGGATGCGGTCTACGGCACCATCGCCACACCGCCGCGCTTCTTCGGGCAATGGAAACAGGCCTACCCCATGACAGAGGCCGAGGTGGCCAAGCTCACCGACCGCAACCCGCCGACGCCGCAGGACATCGCCCTCTGCGGCCTGCTGGCACCGTCGAACCTGCTCGACCTGGTGCGCTACTTCGTCACCTTCGAGCGCGATGCGCACACCGGCCGCACCATCAAGAAGGTCCCGCGCTACCAGCAGTACGCCGCGGTCAACAAGGCCATCGAGCGCGCCAGACGCCACGA
>JAGRHX010000892.1 GCA_020444775.1 Gammaproteobacteria bacterium | reverse complement strand
ACCAGGGCTACGACCGCGTCTACGTGCCTCGGATTGCCCACACCACCGGGGACGTGGACATACACGACATCGCGCCAGACGCGACCGGACGAGTGGTGTTCGTCAACACGCTGTTCAGCTGCCTGGCCACGGTCAGCGAGCGGCATAGCTTCGAAGTCCTGTGGCGCCCGGGTTTCATCTCCAAGCTCGCGGCGGAGGACCGCTGCCATCTGAACGGCCTGGCGATGGCGCAGGGCGTGCCACGCTATGTCACCGCTGTCGGTCGTAGCGATGTCGCCGATGGCTGGCGCGAGCACCGCGCCGAGGGCGGCGTGCTCATCGATGTGCACAGCAACGACATCGTGCTCGATGGCCTGTCCATGCCTCATTCACCGCGACTGTACCGGGACCGGCTCTGGTTGCTCGACTCGGGGCGCGGCCAGTTCGGCTACGTGGACCTCGAGCGCGGGCGCTTCGAGCCGGTGGCGTTCTGCGCCGGCTACGGCCGCGGGCTCGGATTCGTCGGCGACTTCGCCATCGTAGGGCTCTCCAAGCCGCGCTATCAGACCTTTGCCGGACTGGAGCTCGATACGCAGCTGGCGAGCAAGCATGCCCAGGGACGCTGCGGGCTGCTGGTCATCGACCTGCGCTCGGGCGACATCGTCCATTGGCTGCGCATCGAAGGCGTGATCGACGAGCTCTACGACGTGGCGGTGCTCCCGGGCGTGCGACGCCCGATGGCCATCGGACTTCAGTCCGATGAGATCCGACGGGTGCTGAGCATTGCCCCGTCTGTTTGAGGAGAATCCCTGTTCGAGGAGAATCAAGGTAGCGCAGAGGAGACCTGCGAGATGAGACGGACACAAAGGCCCAGGACATTGGTGAGAAGACCCGTCAGTGAAGGCGTGCGCCGGGCATTGCGGACACGCGGCGGGTGGTTGCCGGGCGCGGTGATTGCTGCCAGCCTCACCGCGCTCTCGCCTGCCGTGCTGGCGGTGAACCCGATTCCGGCCGAGTTTGATCTGTCCCGTCTCGATGGCACCAATGGCGTCGTGCTGAAGGGCGCAGGCTCCTCGGTCAGCGGCGCCGGAGACGTCAACGGCGATGGTTTCGATGACATCATCATCGGCGCGCCGTTCGCCAGCCCGGATGGCAAGGAGAACGCCGGCGAGAGCTACGTGGTGTTCGGCACGCCAGCGGGAGGGCCCGCGACGTTCGATCTGGCCAATCTCAATGGGACCGTCGGCTTCGTGCTGAAGGGTGTTGACGCGGGGGACCTATCCGGCGCCGCGGTCAGCGGGGCGGGGGACGTCAACGGCGATGGCTTTGATGACATCCTCATCGGTGCTCGCAGCGCAGATCCGGACGGTAAGGCCGCCGCTGGCGAAAGCTATATCGTTCTCGGTGCCGCCGGAGGATTTCCGGCCGCGATCGAGCTGGGCAGTCTCGATGGCAGCAACGGCTTCGTGCTGAAGGGTATCGATGCGGGTGACGAATCTGGCTATTCCGTCGGCGGCGCGGGGGACGTCAATGGAGA
>JAGRHX010000891.1 GCA_020444775.1 Gammaproteobacteria bacterium | reverse complement strand
TAGGCGATGTGCACGTCGAGATAATGCTGCGTACCCGCCTCGTCGACCGAGATGCCCTCGAAGATCAGGTAATCGGAATACGACGGGTCGATGCGGCTGGGCTTGAAGATGGGATTGGTCACGCCGTACTTGGCCACGCCGCCCTTGATCAGGCTGACGCGGATGTCGAGGTAGCCGGCCATCTCGATCGCGCCGCAGAAGGTGATCTCGCCGTCGCCCTGGGAGAAGTGGATGTCGCCCATCGACAGCCCGGCGCCCTTGACGTAGACGGGGAAGTACACCGTCGAGCCGCGCGAGAGGTTCTTGATGTCGCAGTTGCCGCCGTGCTCGCGCGGCGGCACGGTGCGCGCGCCCTCGGCGGCGGCCTTGTCGCGCGCCGCGCCGGTGAGCCCGCCCATCACCGCGGTGGGCTCGAAGGGCAGCGTGGCGAGCGCCGGCACGCGATCGGGATCGGTGTCGTAGAGCGCCTGCTCGCGGGTGTTCCAGGTCTTGAGCAGGTCCGCCGACGGCAGGCAGCCGATCAGGCCCGGGTGCATGGTGCCGGGGAACTTGACGTGCGGAATGTGGCGCGACGAGGCCCACACGCCGCTGTACTGCCAGACCGCCTTGCGCGCCTCGGGGAAATGGTCGGTGAGGAAACCTCCGCCGTTCTCGCGGGCGAAGAAGCCGGTGAAGCCCCAGGCCGAGTCCGGCAGCACGCCGACATCGAGGATGTCGACCACCAGCAGATCACCGGGCTCGGCGCCCTCGACCGCGATGGGACCGCTCAGATAGTGGACCTTGCTCAGGTCCACGTCGCGGATGTCATTGGCGCTGTCGTCGTCATGGATCTGACCACCGGTCCAGTCCAGGCACTCGATACGGAATTCGTCGCCCGGCTTGACGGTGCGACACATCGGGATATCCGGGTGCCAGCGATTGTGGATCACATCGCTCTGTGCCTCGGCTGCCTTGTTCACGTCAACGCTTATCAGTGTCTCGATCATCGAAGCCTCTCCACGGAATGGGAATTGGACGACACACCGGGTTGGCGCAGGTGCCGGCCGACCCGACACACCGACGGAGTCGGCCGTGTCAAGCGTCGACGTGGGTGGTGGGTCATCGGCTTGGTGCATAGCAGCAAGCGTGCCAGTTGGAGGCCGGGCGGGGAGTGCCACGGGCAATGCCTGGATCCAGGCCTGGCGTGGGCGATGGCGCGAGCGCCAAAGCCGGGCCACAACAGGTGTTCGCGCGATACCTTCTTGCGGATCAGCCGGGTCGGGCGCCGCTGTGGACGACGGCTGTTCGCGGGCTCACGGGTTCGTGGAGTCGGGATTTATGCACCAAGCAGTGACGGCTGTCGCCTTGCCCCGGTGCATGCTCGCGTACCTACCGTACCGGGGGGAGGGCCGGTCGCTCGACCGCCCAGGGTGGGCCGGGGGCGGATCAGATCCGGTAGAAGCGTCGTGCGTTGTCGTGGAACAGGGCGAGCTGCTCGGTCGGGGAGAAGTCCGCGACCATCCGCTTGTAGGCGTCGTACAGGGCGTTGAAGTCGATGCGCAGGCCGGCTACCGGAAAGTTGCTCGCGAACATGCAGCGCTCGACACCGAACAGCTCGATGGCCTCGAGCACGATGCGGCGGTTCTCGGCGTAGTCCCAGGGCCTGTCCTTCAGCCCGAGCTCGGACAGCTTCAGGTGAACGTTGGGCAGACGCGCGACATGGTCCATGTCACGCCGCCAGGCACTCAGTCCGTCCTCGCTGCGATCCCAGGGAAAGCCGGTGTGATTGAGCACCACCGGAATGTTCGGATACAGCGCGATGACTTCGGCGGCCTCGGGGAGCTGCGAGTGCGGCACACGCAGGTCCCAGCTCAGGCCGTGGCGCTCGAGCAGGGCGTAGCCGCGTCGCCAGGCCGGGTCGCGCATGCTGCCGCGACCCTCCTCGTCCGCGGCGGGGCGACCGGGCAGCGCGGGCTTGGAGCGGATGCCACGCACGCGCGGGTAGCGGGCGTGTCCCTCGAGTATGCGTTCGACCTGCGGATCGTCGAACCAGGCATGCCCGACGATGATGTCCGGCAGACCGTGCTGGTCCGCCACCGAATCCACCCAGGCAGTTTCACCGAGCTGATCGTCACGTTGCCACTCGGCCTCGATGTGCACGCTCGCCACCACATTGTGCCTGCTCGATACCTGGCGGTAATCGTCGGGCATGAAATCGGCGTGTAGCGCCGAATAGTCGCCGAGAAAGAAATCCTTCGGCGGACCGAGGAACTTGGGGTAGTGATCGCCCGCCAGCCGCCACAGGTGGTGATGGGCGTCGACGATCGGTATCTGCTCGAGGAAGGTGCTCATCCGGCTCGGGCTCCAGGTCATGTGTCGCGGCCATCGGTATGGGGATCGGCTACGGCATCGGCTAGCGGATCGGCGGGACCGTGGTCGGGCGATGATAGATGATAGCGGAACGGGCGCGCGGCCGTGCGCGCCGACATCGACGGCGGCGTGGCGCATCACCCGCCGTCATCCGGGCCCGGACGGTGCCGTGGCGCCGTTTTTTGAGAGACAATGCACGCAATCCTCGATGGGCGGGGGCGATAGGCGGAGGTCTGGCGATGACAGCGGGTAACGAGCGACTGAGCTTCGGTGTGTTCATGGGGCCGTTCCACCCGTTGGGCGAGAATCCGACGCTGGCCCTGGAGCGGGATCTGGAGCTGCTGCAGCTGCTCGATCGATTGGGCTACGACGAGGCCTGGGTGGGCGAGCACCACAGCGGTGGCTGGGAGACCATCACGGTGCCGGAGATCTTCCTGGCGATCGCGGCCGAACGCACCCGGCACATCCGGCTCGGCACCGGCGTGGTCTCGTTGCCGTACCATCATCCGTTCATGGTCGCCGAGCGCATGGTGTTGCTCGACCATCTGACTCGTGGGCGGGTGATGTTCGGCGTCGGACCGGGCGCGCTGCCATCCGATGCCCTGATGCTGGGCATCGACCCGAGCACCGCGCGCGCGCGTATGGACGAGTCGCTCGGCATCATCATGAAGCTCTTCAAGCAGGTCGAGCCACTCAGCGCAGTTTCGGATTGGTTCAAGCTCGTCGATGCGCGTTTGCAGCTGCGTCCGTACACGCGCCCGCACATGCCGGTCGCGGTGACCGCCGTGGCGTCTCCGGCGGGCATGGTCGCGGCCGGCAAGCACGGTGCCGGGGTGCTGAGCTTCGGCCTGCCGAAGGCGGCGCCCGAGTTCTGGGCGATTGCCGAGCAGACCGCCGCCGAGCACGGCCAACACATGAATCGCGCGGAATGGCGACTGGTGATCCCGACTCATATCGCCGCCAGCCGCGAGGAGGCCTTCGCGCAATGCCGGGAGGGCGCGATCCGCTTCCAGGTCGAGTATCGTGAACGCACCATCGGTATCCCGCGGGGCTTCGAGTGTCCGGACGAGCGTCTGCCGGAGGAGATGGTCGCGCGTGGCAACTGGTGCATTGGTGATCCCCAGGACCTGGTCGATCTCATCAACCGACTGCAGGCGCAGAGCGGCGGCTTCGGCGGTTTCATGCTGCAGCCGGTGGACTGGGCCACCCGTGAGCAGATTCACCAGTGCTACGAGCTGGTCGCGCGCTATGTCATGCCGCGTTTCCAGGGCAGCCTGGAGGGGCTGCAGGCTACCCAGGCCGACGTGTCACGTCAGGCCAGCCGCCATCACGAGCTGCGCTCGCGTGCCGTGTCTGCGGCCGAGAGCGCCTATGAGTCGGGTCGCGGCAAGCCTTCCTGAGATGGACCGGGTGGGGGCCTGGCACAGGGGACGCTCGGGCACGGGTAGCCAGTGTCCGATCTGCTGATCGCGGGTGGCGGGCTGTCCGGGGTGCTGCTCGCCCTGGCCTTGCGGTCGCGTCAGCCCGGTGTCCGTCTGAGCGTTGTCGAAGGCGGCGAGCGGCTGGGTGGCAATCACACCTGGTCCTACCACAGCACCGATCTGGACGCCGACGGGCATGCCTTGCTGAAACCGTTCGCACCGATGCACTGGCCGGCGCAGCGGGTGCGCTTCCCCGGCTACGAGCGGCGTCTGCCGGTCGGCTACAACAGTATCGAATCGAGCAGGTTCCACCGGGTCGCGATGCGTGTGCTCGGTGAGCACGTGCGTCTGGACGCGCCGATAGAGGCTGTGCACGGTGACCATGTGCAGCTGGCCAGCGGCGAACGACTGGCGGCCGGGTGCGTGGTCGACGCGCGTGGTGCGCGCCCGTCCGCGCATCTGAAAATCGCCTTTCAATCCTTTGTCGGCACCGTGCTCGAGCTACGCGATGCGCACGGCGTGCGCGAACCGGTGATCATGGACGCGACGGTCCCGCAGCTGGATGGCTACCGATTCGTGTATCTGTTGCCCTTCAGCGAGCGGCGGCTGTTGGTCGAGGACACCTATTACACGCGGAGCAGCGAGCTGGACGCGGCCCTCGTAAGACGACGCATCGACGGCTACGTGCATGAACGCGGCTGGCAGGTCGATGCGGTGCTGCGCGAGGAGCGGGGCGTGCTGCCATTGCTGCTCGGTGGCGACATCGAGGCCTTCTGGTCGGAGCAACGCGGCGGGCCGGTGCCGATCGGACTGCGCGCAGCCCTGTTCCACCCGACGACCGGCTATAGTCTGCCCGATGCGGTGCGGCTGTCCCATCGTCTTGCGGCGGCGCCAGCCGAGGACAGCGCGGCGATGCTGGCCAGGGTGCGTGAGCATGGGCTCAGCCTGTGGCGGCGCAACGCGATGTTCCGGCGTCTGAACCGATTGCTGTTCCTGGCCGCCTCCGACAGCGAGCGTCGCGCCGTGCTGGAGCGCTTCTATAGTCTGCCGGTGCCCTTGATCTCGCGCTTCTACGCCGGCCATCTGCGGCTGGCCGACAAGCTGCGGATCCTGGTCGGCAAACCTCCCATACCGATGGCACGCGCGCTGCGTTATCTGCCCGACGCTTCGGCCTGAGGGGGATCTCCGCGCGTGTCCCCCCAGTCCCTGGGCAGAGCGGACAAGCCTGCGTATCCTGCGGCCATGAATCAGCTCGTATCCGAACCGGCCAGCCCGGAATTCCTCGCCGACTACGCTCGACAGAGCATTCGCGCCGGCTCCAAGAGCTTCGCCGGCGCGTCGGCCCTGTTCGATCCGGCGCTCAAGCAGAGCGTGCAGATGCTGTACGCGTGGTGCCGACATTGTGACGACGTGATCGACGATCAGGTGCTTGGCTTCGCCGCCCAGCCGGACTCGATTCAGCCCGGTCCGATTCCGGCCGATCCGACGCGGGTGCAGGGCCGTCTGGCGATGTTGCGTGACAAGACCGAGCGTGCCCTGCGCGGGGATGTCGACGAGCCGGCCTTCGCGGCCCTGGCCCTGGTCGCGAATCGACATGGTATCCCCGGGCGCTTCGCCTTCGAGCTGCTCGACGGTTTCGAGATGGACGCAATCGGCAGACGCCATCTGAGTCTCGACGACACGATCCGCTACAGCTATCACGTGGCGGGGGTGGTCGGAATCATGATGGCCATGGTGATGGGCGCACGTGATGACCCGACCCTGGACCGTGCCTGCGATCTGGGCATCGGATTCCAGCTCACCAACATCTGCCGGGACGTGATGGACGACGCGCGTATCGGGCGCGTCTACGTGCCCGAGCAATGGCTGGGGCTTCCGCCGGAATGTAGTGCTCACCAGGCCGCGGCATGGGTGCTCGATACGAGCAACACGCCGACGGTGCTGCAGACCGTCGCGCGGCTGCTGGATCAAGCCGAGCGCTATTACGACAGCGCCTATCAGGGGCTGAATCGACTACCCGTGCGTGCCGCCTGCGCGATCGCCACGGCGCGCCGGATCTATCGGCGTATCGGTCGGGAGGTCCGCGCGGGAGGCGAAGCGGCGCTGCGTGAGCGGGTGGTGGTGAGTCGTCCGCGCAAGCTGGCCGGTGCCGTGCTCGGAGTCGTCGATGCGGTTACGGCGCACAGTCTCGGGCGCCTGCATCGCGTGCCGCGCGGTGCCGACCTATGGCGCCGACCCGGACGCTGAGCGGCGCCGATCGCGTAGCTCGGGCAGACGCCACCAGGGGATCCCCGGCGCCAGGTGGTGCTCGTGGTGATAGCCGAAATGAAAGCAGCTCAACAGCGACAGCAGGTGGCCGAAGTCGTTGCTGCGTGCCTTGTGTTGGTCCACGAACGGTGTGACCCCGGGATGATGCGGCAGATAGGTGCCGAAGTAGAACAACTGCCAGGCGGAGAGCAACGCCGGCAGACCCCAGAACAGCAGGAGTCGCTCCACCGGCACCGACAGCACGAGCAGGTAGACGCTGAGCGCGATGCTCAGGATGATGAATTCACGCAGGCCGAAGTAACGGCCGATGAAGGTCGCGAACCAGCGTAGCGGCGAGCGTGCGTGGTCGACACTGAAATCGGGGTCGGCCGCGCTGCCGGGCAGCGCATGATGCTCGTGGTGCTTTGGGTACAGACGTCGATACGAGAAGCCAGCGTACAGCGCGAGGCAGACGCTACCCACGCTGGTGTTGAGCCGTGGCCAGCCGGGGGCCAGCGAGCCGTGCATGCAGTCGTGGGCGATGATGAACAGCCCGACGTTCAACCAGCATTGCAGCGCCACCAGCAGGACCACGGTCAGCAGTCCGGCCGGACCGTCTGGCAGCGGAGCGGCCAGCAACACCGTGTACAGGTGCAGGCTCAGCCAGCTGCCGCCGAGCAGCGTGGCCAGGCACAGACCGACCAGACGCTGACGCGTCGCGGCTAGCGGCGCCAGCTGCATCAGTCGCGATCGGCTTCGCGGGGTGGTCGGTTGCCGCCGGTGACGAGTGCACGCTTCAGCCGGGCGATGGGCGGGGCGTAGGCAAAGCCGAAGGACACCGCGCCATCGCGGCCGTGGGTGGCGTGATGCAGGTGATGCGCCTGATAGAGATGGCGCAGATAGCCGTGCCTGGGCACGATCGGTAGCCGGACCCGGCGATGCACCAGCACGTCGTGGAGGAAGAAATAGACACAGCCGTAGCACACCAGACCCAGCCCGATGCCGAGCAGCGCGGGGTAACCGCGCAGACCGAGGTAGATGAGGATCATGGAGGCGATGCTGAAGAACAGTCCGAACACGTCGTTCAGCTCGAACAGGCCACGCCTGGGCTGGTGGTGGGAGCGATGCAGGCACCACAGCGGGCCATGCATGACAAAGCGATGCAGCGCCCAGGCGACGCCTTCCATGAGGATGGTGGTGGCGAGCACGATAAGGACCAGGCTTGCAGGAGTCATCTTCGAAGATCGGTTGCTGGACTTCCCAAAAACAACATTCTCCCACGTCATTCAGGCGCGCGCTCTGCGCGCGGTCAACAGCCGCGCGATCAGCAACCCGAGCACCCCACTCGCGGCGAGCGCGCCCAGCGGCAGCAGCGGCGTGCTCGTGGTGGGCTGCCAGAGCGCCGAGGCGTAGCCTTCGAGCACCCAGGTGTTCGGAGTCAACCAGCCCAGGTCGCGAACCTCCACGGGCATCAGGAAGCGTGGAATCATGCTACCGCCGAGCGCCGACATCACCAGGACCACGAAGTTGCCGAGGCTGTGGGCCTGCTGGCGGCTGCGGCACAGGCTGACGAACAACAGGGCCAGGCCACTTGCACAGATCGCCGCCAACACGCTGGTCGCGAGCCAGGTGCCGAAGCGATCGCCGGGCCGAACGTCGAACAGCCACCAGGCCACGGCGAAGATCAGCGCGATCTGCACCAGCCCCTGCAGCACCATGAACAAGAACTTGCCGTCCACGACCACGCCCGCGCCGCCCGGTCCGCTGCTCAGCCGCTGCAGCAGCCCGCTGTCACGCTCGTCGATCAGGGTGCTGGCGCTGGTCATCGACGAGAACAGCAGGAACAGGATGGCCACCGCGCCCGCGTAATAGCTGACCGCGAGCGGCGCCCCGGCGTTCTCGAACACGTCCTGGCGCTCGGATATGGCGTCGAATCGAATCATTCCGGCCGTGTCGTCGGTGCCCGTGTCGGATGCCACGCGGGCCGCCATGGCCTGCAGCGTCTGCTCCAGCGCACCGCGTTGCTCGACGCTGAACGGCACCAGACGCGTGTCTATGACCCGCGCCACCGCGCCGATCACGGCCTCCGGCAGGGCCGCGAAGTACGCCGCCTGTAGCGCGCCCTGCAGCCCGGTCATGGCGATCTCCCGTGACGGATTGGCGAGCAGCAGGATCGGCGCCTCGGCGGCCGGATCCAGATTGTCGAAACGGGTCTGATTGTCGCGCACCACCAGGCCGGCGTCGGCACGGCCATCGCGCACCGCGGCGCGGACCTGCTGCGCGTCGCTCGGACCGGGACTGACGAAGCGGACGCCCTCGGTCTGCTCAAGCACCCTCAGCAGCCGTCGACTGTCGGCATCGTCGCGCTGATCCACCACCGCCAGCTCGATCTCCAGATCACCGCTGGAGGTGCTGGAGAAGATGCTGGCGAAGATCACGAACACCAGGGGTGGCAGCACGAAACTCATCAGCAGCGCGCCGCGGTCGCGGGCCAGTGACCACCACATGGTCTTGAAGATCGCCAGCCTCATCGGCGTGCCGGGTGACCATCGTCCGTGGTCGAGCCGCCGTACGCCGTGTCAGGGGTGCGCTCAGTGGGAGCCGTACAGCGGTTCACCTTCGCCCACCGCCGACCGAAAACACCCGAGGACGGGGCTGCTCTGCCGAATCGTGGCCGAGCGGATCCGGGCTCGGCTGGTCCGGCGCGAAAGGCTCGGGCCCGAGCTGTCGTTGGTCGATGGTGACCGGAGCCGGGCCGGCGATGTCCACCGATGCGGCCACCTGCGTGCGCGCCTGGTGTGGGCCGGCGGTGCGGCCGCTGGCCGGGTCGTGCGCCGCGGCATCGATGAAATGCCGCAACAGATGGGCGAGTCCCGGTCGGCGCACGCGGATCTCCTCGACTTGTGCGCCCAGGTTCCGGCAGCGGCCGAGCAGCTCGTCGAGCTCGCCCGGGGCCAGCCTGCGCATGGCACTGATCACGTTGTCCTCGCGCGGCGCGAAGTCCGCCGGCAGGGCGTCGAGCAGCGCGCTGGCCTCGGCGGCTGAGCGCAATTCGATGGCGATCTCGCGACGTTCGCCGAAGACCCGTTCCACCAGCACTGCCACCGACGCACAGGCGTGGATCCGGCCGGCGACCATGATCGCCACGCGATCCGCGAGCATCTCGGCCTCTTCCAGATCGTGGGTCGTGAGCAGTATCGCCAGGCCATCCTCGCGCAGTCGCGTCAGCATCCCGGCGAGACGCAGGCGGGCGTCGCGATCGACGCCCACGGTCGGTTCGTCGAGCAGCAACAGACGTGGCTGATGGATCAGCGCGGCGCCGATATTGACCCGACGCTGCATGCCGCCGGACAGGGTCTCGACACGGTCGTCGGCGCGCGTGCGCAGGTCGATGATGTCCAGGACCTCGCCGAGCCGGCGCTGCAGATGCGCGCCGGTCAGGCCCATGACCGCGCCGAAGGCGGCCAGGTTCTCCCGCACCGAGAGTTTCGGAAACAGGGCAATGGCCTGCGGCACCACGCCCAGGGACTGGCGGGCCAGCACGCTGTCCGCGGGGGAGTGGCCGTTCAGCAGCACCTCGCCCCGCTGGGGGCGGAGCTGGCCGCTGATGGCCCGCATCAGGGTCGATTTACCGGCACCATTCGGGCCGAGCAGCACGAGCAGCTCGCCGCGCTCGACCTCGAGGCTGACGTTCTGCAAGGCCTGGCGATCGGCGAACACGTGGCCCAGACCTCGGGCCTTCAGATAGGTGCGGGGCGCGGCCGCATCCGGCGAGATGTCGGCGCCGTGAGCGTCCGCGCCCGCGTCGTGGTCGCGACTGTAGCGCTCACTGGTGGTGTGCTCATCGGCCGCCATGCGCAGCGCGTCGGTACAGACCACGGGCGTGATCCGGCCCGTCGCGTCGTCCGCTTCGGACCGTGCGCTGTTGTGTGTCGCAGCCGAGGAAAGCCCACGCGCCGAGCGACGCGCGCTGCGCAATGCGGCACGGCGGGCCGAGCGAATCGTCACCTTTGTATGTCCCGAATGTGTCCCGATCTCAGGTTGCGGCCTGCTCCGGCGGCCGGCCAGCAGGCCGGCAGGGAGGGGTTGCAGGCCGGATACGGCTTTTGAGCTTGAACTTCAACAACTGCACGAAGCCGGACAGGGCACCGTCGGCGATGCCAATCTGACCCAGCTGATCTTCTGCTTGCTCGAAACATGCATCGGCCAGACGCTCGGCCGCCTCCGCGCCTTCGCAGGCGACCAGGGTGGCCTTGCTGACATCGACCTGGGTGTCCTTGCCCTCGGTCTCGGTGCTGCCCTTGACGTCGGCGAGGTCGTCGTAGGTCTGGAACGCCAGTCCGATGTTCATGCCGAAGTCGTCGAGCAAGGCCAGCACCGCCGGCTCGCATCCCGCCACCCGTCCGCCGACCCATGCCGAGACCGAGAACAGGGCCCCGGTCTTGTGACGGTGGATCTGCTCGATGTCTTCGCGCGAGCTACGTTCATAATCGGCATGCAGGTCCATTTCCTGACCGGCGACCAGCCCCTGCATGCCGACCCGCCGACTGAGCATGTCGACGATGTCGACCCGGCATTCCGGGCTGAGTGGCGCACAGCGCGAGACCGCGCCGAAGGCGTCGCTGAGCATGGCGATGGCGGCGAGGATGCTGGTGTCCTCACCGAACAGACGATGGTTGCTGGCCAGGCCACGGCGCAGGCGGGCGTCGTCCATGGCCGGCAGATCGTCGATGATCAACGAGGCCGCGTGCACCATCTCGATGGCGCAGGCCGGATCCAGGGCGTGCTCCACGGCGGCCCCCAGGTGCTGAGCCGTGAGCAGTGCGATCAGGGCGCGTGCCCGCTTGCCCGGCGCCAGCAGGCTGTATCGAATGGAACGGCTCAGCGCTTCGGGCTCGCTGTGCTCGGACGGCGCGAGCACCGTGAGCCGTGCGTCTATACGCCGCTGCAGGGCATGCGCCGCCTCCTGATCGAAGGCGACCTGGGCGCTATGACCGTTTCGAGTCCGGCCTTGGCGCCGGTAGGACGTGGGGCTTGCGGCACTCATGGGAGGTGGCGGTTTCCAACTTGCTCGCTGCGGCGATGGGTACCAGACGTCGATGGGAGCGTCGATCGGGCCGTGTTCGCGCGCATGCCCCCGCTGGCCGTTCCTGAAATATATACGCCCGGGCCGAATTCGACACCATTGGTCCGTGCTGGTCGCGGCCCATACCGGACAGGGATTCTGCCGTCACCGTTAGGAACGACGTAACTCGTTGACCTGGCAGGATTGTTCTGACGGTCTCCGGCACGTGCCAGGGCCTGCACCGTGGCGGGGCAAGAACCTGACCCGGAGCTCACCGTGGTTGGCCGCGGGTCACCGGCAGATCGCCCCGCGTAATGGTTCGCGCTGCACGCCATCGATGAGGTCCCTGCAGATGTGCCGGGGACGGGCCGCAGCGGTATTGTTGCGTCGAACCGATCGCCGCCAACCAGTGGCTTCGGCCCAGCGGCACGGCGCAGCGCCATCTTGCATGCCAGAATAGGCCCTTTCCACCCAGCGTGTGTCCCCTTTTCCCGGAGTGCCCAGCGAACGATGAACGAACCACCCGTGCAAGCCGCGTCGGCGGAGACCACCGTCGCCGGTCGACCGCTCACTCAGAGCGTTGGAGCCGGTGTCGATGTGAGTGAGCTGGAGGCGGCCGGTGAGCGCGTCCGGGCGGGATACGCCGCGCCGCGGTCGAGCGGCCGTGGCGGTACCGGACGGGCGCGCAGCGCGGTGGTGGTCGGTGCCGGCTTCGGTGGTCTGGCGGCCGCGCTGCGTCTGCGCGCCAAGGGGTATGAGGTCACCCTGCTCGAGCGGGGGGAACGGCTCGGCGGGCGGGCCCAGGTGTTCGAGCGGGACGGCTTCAGGCACGACGCGGGGCCGACCGTGGTCACCGCGCCGTTCCTGTTCGAGGAGCTGTTCGCGCTGTTCGGCAAGAGCCTGCATGATTACGTCACGCTGGTGCCGCTGGACCCCTGGTACCGGTTCTGGTTCCCCGATGGCGAGACCTTCGACTACGGTGGCAGCGTGGCCGACACGCAGCGCGAGATCGCGCGTTTTTCCAGCAGCGATGCGCAAGGTTATCTACGCCTCATCGAGCACTCCCGTAAGCTCTTCCAGACCGGTTTCGTGGATCTCGCAGACGTGCCGTTTCACGACCCGAGGACCATGCTCCGTCAGGCGCCGGCGCTGTTGCGGCTGCGTGCCTACGACACCGTCTGGGACATGGTGTGCCGATACTTCGAGCACCCCAAGATCCGCCAGGCCTTCTCCATCCAGCCATTGCTGGTCGGTGGCAGCCCGTTCGACACCACCAGCATCTACGGTCTCATCCACTACCTGGAACGGCAGTGGGGCGTGTTCTTCGCGATGGGCGGCACCGGTGCCCTGGTGCACGCCCTGGAACGACTGCTGCTCGAGGAGGGCGTGCGGATCCGTACCGGCTGCACCGTCGAGTCCCTGCTGATCCGGGATCGCCGTGTGCACGGGGTGCTGCTCGCCGGCGGCGAGCGGCTGCTCAGCGATGTGGTGGTCTCCAATGTCGACCCGATGCATCTGTACGCGAACATGATCGAGCCGGAGGCGCAGCCGTTCAGCACCCGCATCAAACGCAATCTGTCCAGGCTCTCGATGGGGCTGTACGTGCTGTACTTCGGCACTACACGTCAGTATCCGCGGGTCGCTCACCACACCATCTGGCTCGGACGGCGCTACCGGGCGCTGTTGGACGATATCTTCAAACGTGGGACCCTCGCCGAGGATTTCTCCTTGTACGTGCACCGTCCGACCGCCACCGACCCGGCCTTCGCGCCACCGGGCTGCGATTCCTTCTACGTGCTCGCTCCGGTGCCCAATCTGCGCCGCGGGCCGCGCGTTCCGGCTATGGATTGGGACGCGCAGGGCGCGTTGCTCCGCGAGCGGATCATCGATGCGCTGGACGCGAGCCTGTTACCGGATCTGCGCAAGCACATCACCGCGGATTTCTTCATGACGCCGCAGGACTTCGCCGACGACTATCTGAGTGTCGCCGGCGCCGGCTTCTCCATCGCGCCACACTTCACCCAGTCAGCGTGGTTTCGATTCCATAACAAGGCGGAGGGGCTGAGCGGGCTCTACCTGACCGGGGCCGGCACCCATACCGGCGCCGGTATGCCGAGTGTGCTGTGCTAGGCCAAGGTGTTCGAGTAGCTGGTCCCAGCGGCCTGCGGGCAGGACAGCGGCGGCGTGGCTCAGTCGTTCGAGCTCTC
>JAGRHX010000890.1 GCA_020444775.1 Gammaproteobacteria bacterium | reverse complement strand
GCACCGAGTTCGACAGCTCCTACGCTCGCGGCGAACCGCTGACCCTTAGCCTGGGCGGGGTGATCGAGGGCTGGCGGATCGCCCTGCAAGAGATGCCCGTGGGCTCCAAGTGGGCGGTCTGGATACCGGCCGAGAAGGCCTACGGTGAGCGTGGCGCCGGATCGAAGATCGGTCCGAACGAGACGCTGAACTTCGAGATCGAGCTGCTCTCCATTCCGAGCAAGAACTGATTGCCCCAAGCCGGGTGAGAGTTGCGGCCTGCGCCGCGCTCTCGCCCGGCCTGCTGCCAGGTTGAAAGCGCGAGTTCCGCCAGCTCGATTACGCGTGCGGAATGTGGCTTGCCGGATCCACTCGCACCATCTGGTCGGAACCGGTACTCAACACCATTCGCTCTCCCATTCGACCGGCATCAGCTGCTCCTCCACGTAGCGGGCCAGCACCGCGTCGCCGCCGTCTTCGAATGCCTCGAATGCGAAGCCGACCGCGTAGCGTGAACGCTCCGGCTCGCCTTCGATACGGGTGAAGTGGACCACGCGGCCGGCGGCCTGCAGGACCTGCTCGCCACCGGTCAGCGGTAGCTCACAGCTCACCTTCATCAGCATCCCGTCCGGTGTGTCCGCCGCCGGCTGCTCCAGCCCCAGGCCCTGGAAGGACTGCTCGTCGCAGCGCACCTGGAAGCCGGTCAGCGAGATGTCATGCAGCATGGTGGTCAGGTTGCGGCCACCATCCTGGCGCAGACGCACCGGGATCAGCACGTGCACCCTGGGGTCCTGACGCCGGCGGCCGCGCGCCGGTGGTTGCTTTGTCGCGGCCGACTCCCACAGCCGATCGTTGGTATCGCTCGCGCTGCCCGAATCCGCCGCTTGCAGGGTCGATATGGTTTGCGTGTTCATGGCGAGTCCCGTATCGGAGCGGGATACGCGCACTTGACCACTCGACGAAGAAAATCGTCACAATACCCATGGCCTTCGCGCACTTTGGGTGCGTCGCTCAGTGCAGCGGTCACACTATGCTCGCCGCCGTGGTGCGCAGGTGCGGGCACGAGCCACGGGCTGTCGCTGCTCGCGGCATGACGGCCAGGCGGCTTCAGTTGGCGACGGCATGCCGATAAGCCTGTCGTGACCTTGACGGGCGTGAGCCCGGCGGGCCGCTACCTTCATCCGTGGGATCACCCGCGGGACCAACAAGGACACGGGTTGCTCCATGGCGTTACTCGACATCTCGGCCCTGCTCATCACGCTGGCCGCCATCTTCGGCTACATCAATCTACGCACGCTGCGCTTGCCCACCACCATCGGCATCATGCTCATCTCGATTAGTGTCTCGCTGCTGGTGGTGGTGCTCGGCGCGCTCGGAATAGAGGCACCGCTGAGCGAGGCACGCGACGTGGTCAGCCGGATCGATTTCGACGAGGCCTTGATGCACGGCATGTTGAGCTTTTTGTTGTTCGCCGGCGCCCTGCACGTCGACCTGGGAGAGCTCGCGCGCTTCAAGTGGATCGTCGGCACCCTGGCCAGCGTCGGCGTGATCGCCACCACCTTCATGGTCGGCTCGGTGGCCTGGGTGTTGTTCCAGTTGCTCGGCATCGATCTGCCCTATCTGCACTGCCTGGTGTTTGGCGCCCTTATCGCGCCTACGGATCCGGTCGCGGTCATGGCCTTGCTGAAGTCGGTCGGTGTGCCGCGCAGTCTGGAGACCAAGATCGCTGGTGAAAGCCTGTTCAACGACGGGGTCGCAGTGGTGGTATTCCTGGTTCTGGTGGGCATTGCCTTCGGCGGCCAGGAAGCGAGCGTCGGCAGCGTGGTCGAGCTGTTCGTCACCGAGGCCATCGGCGGTCTGGTGTTCGGTCTCGGCCTTGGCTTCATCGCATTCCGCATGCTGGCAAGCATCGACAACTACCAGGTCGAGGTGCTCATCACCCTGGGGCTGGTCGCGGGCGGCTATTCGCTCGCCCACCATCTGCATCTGTCCGGACCGATCGCCATGGTCGTGGCCGGTCTGATGATCGGTAACCGGGGTCGGGCGCTGGCCATGAGCGAACGGACCCGAGAGCGTCTGGACGATTTCTGGGAGCTGATTGACGAGGTGCTGAACGCGGTGCTGTTCCTGATCATCGGCATCGAGCTTTTGGTGATCGTCGCCAACCCCCTCTGGATCGTCGCCGGTTGCCTGCTGATCCCGGTGGTGCTGGGCGCGCGCTGGGTGAGCGTGTGGGTGCCGGTGCAGCTGCTGCGCGAGCTGCAGACCTTCGGTCCGAACGTGGTGCAGATGCTCACCTGGGGTGGTCTGCGCGGCGGTATCTCCATTGCTCTCGCGCTGTCCCTGCCGGCTGGCGAGAGCCGCGATCTGCTGGTCACCGCCAGCTACTGCATCGTGGTGTTCTCGATCCTGGTGCAGGG